>JADGPY010000017.1 GCA_017882205.1 Chitinophagaceae bacterium | reverse complement strand
GATCTGTATGAGGACATGTTTGAAACTTTATCTGAGGGTTATACCATCAATAACCTTTTATTTGCCAACATGAATCTTTGGATTGTTTTGATGCTATTCGTTCATCAGAAAATTGATAAAAATAAAAAGCGAAAAGATACGCCGATAGAAAAAATAATC
Source organism: Chitinophagaceae bacterium (assembly GCA_017882205.1). Classification (GTDB taxonomy): domain Bacteria; phylum Bacteroidota; class Bacteroidia; order Chitinophagales; family Chitinophagaceae; genus Ginsengibacter. The sequence goes on along the minus strand of JADGPY010000017.1, from coordinate 12,414 downwards.
AATTTCATGAAGAAAAAAATTGCTGAAAAGCTAACTATCAATGAAATTGCTGCAATCGTCTCCTTTTCCCCCTCCCACCTTTATAACCAGTTTAAATCACAGACAGGCTATTCCCCTTTAGATTATTTTATTCATTTAAAAATTCAGTGTGCCTGCGATTATCTCAACAATACAGACTTAAGAATAAAAGAGATCGCACCATTAGTCGGTTATGATGATCAGTATTTATTTACCAGGATTTTTACGAAGATCATGGGTCAATCTCCCCGAAGCTACCGCTTAACAGTAAGAGTATAGTACAAAATACTTTACGGGCATTGGAGGTAGTAGTATAATCCATCTTTTTAATAGTTTGAGCTATTTTCTAAAAGTATATTCAGTTATAAGTTTGTCTTGCTTTAATAAAAGCTTCTTTCTTCGCAGACCATTCACTATCATGCTTTAAAAATAATAACTATGCTTCATCACTTCTTTATCGATTCTATGAGGAAAGGCATACACACTTGTTGCCTCCTTTTATTAACATGCGTTTGTGCTTATGCGCAAAATACGATTTCGGGGAAGATAACCTCCGAATTGGATAATTCACCCTTATCAGGTGTAACGGTCATTGTTAAAGGGGCTTCAAAGGGCGTTATCAGTAATAATGATGGAAACTATTCCATTAATGCTCCCGGAAATGCCGTTTTGATCTTCAGTTCCATAACTTATGGGAAAAAGGAAATTCCTGTAAACAATCAAACACTAATTAACGTTGCCTTACAGGAAAGAGTAACAGGGTTGGATGAAGTTGTGGTCATTGGTTATGGTACGCAGAAAAAAGTTAATTTGACTGGATCCGTATCCACTATAGGGGCTAAGGAGCTCACTAAACGTCCGGTAACCAATGTTGAGAACTTATTGCAGGGAAAGATTCCTGGTCTTCAGGTGACACAGGCTTACGGAAAGCCCGGAAATGAGGCTAACTTGATGCGTATCCGTGGAACGGGTACTTTTAGTGATGCAGGAAGCAATCCATTGGTACTGATTGATGGAATTACGGGTGACTTGTCCAATTTAGACCCTAATGATGTCGAATCAGTTTCTGTACTGAAAGATGCGGCCTCCAGTGCCATTTATGGGGCTCGTGCAGCAAATGGGGTCATTCTTGTTACTACAAAGAAAGGTAAAGCACAGCCAGTTACTATTGAATATAGTGGTAATGTTCAGATTCAGCAAGCAACCAAATTACCTAAACTGTTATACAATTCCGCTGATTATATGACGTACTGGAATCAGGGAAGGATTAGAAATGGTGAACTTCCTTGGTTTACTCAAGCGGATATTGATTCATTCAGAAACTCAACCGACCCGGTTAAATTCCCCAATTATAACTGGATTAAAAATCTCTTCCACACAGCTACTGTTCAGAATCATCACATAAATATTAACGGCGGAAATGATAAAACAACTTTTAATCTGTCTCTTGGCTATTTGGATCAGGGCGGAGTTGTAAGTATTTTTGATTTTAAAAAATATAATGCACTTCTTTCTGTAGATACGAAAGTGAATGACTGGATCACTGTGGGTGGTAAAGTTGAGATGATAAAAAAAGATATTAAGAGAAACAACTTCGATGTAGATGACGGAGAGACTATTCTCGCAATATACGGAGCAGGACCTAACTATACCCCTACCATGACTTTACCAGACGGAACTACCGGATACGTAGCAAGATATAGCAGGTCGATTGGTGAATGGACGGTAAGAAATTCCTTAGCAGAAGACGCAAGCGGATCAATAACAGAAAACCGCTACAATGTGGCTACACAGTTTTATGCAGATGTAAAACTTGGAAATAATTTGAGCTGGTTAACCAAAGGGGGTGTCACTTATGATAACAACTTTTTCAAATTACATGAAAATCATGTTTCCAACTACTTTTTCCAGGATGGTTCTTATGCCACTAACAACGGAACATATCATCTTGGGGTCCGAGACCAATTCGACCAAAACCTGTTGACAACCCTTTATTCAACATTAAATTATCATAAGATTTTCGACGGGGTTCACGAAGTAAATGTATTGGCCGGTTACAATCAGGAGTCCAATTTTTACAGGATGTTATACGGACAAAAATCTGATTTCCCTACAGCTAACATCCAGGAGCTTAATGCAGGTTCCGATAATGGACAAGTAACTCAGGGCACTGCCAATGAATGGGCCATCCGGTCGTTTTTCGGTCGTCTTGCCTATAATTACAAAGGTAAGTACCTGTTTGAAGCCAATAGCCGTTACGACGGAACTTCCAGAATTTCTCCGAGTAACCGTTGGGGATTCTTCCCATCCTTATCGGCAGCGTGGAGGCTTTCAGAAGAATCATTTTTAAAAAAATACAGTTGGCTGGACAACCTGAAATTGAGGGGCTCATGGGGACAACTGGGTAACCAGAACGTGGGATTATATCCTTATCAGGAGATGTTGACCACGGACAACGCCGCATATCCGTTTAGTGATCTTAATCCGGGGGTACAGATGACTAGTTTGGTAGATAAGTCATTGAAATGGGAAGTAACCACCATGACGGACTTTGGTATGGATGTCAACGTGAAAAATGGATTGTTCACTGCTACGTTCGACTGGTATAACAAAGTGACTGACAACATTCTTTATCAAATACCGGTACCTGCCAGCGTAGGACTATCTGCTCCGACAGTCAACTACGGAAAAATGAAAAACACAGGATGGGAGTTTGAACTGGGGCACGGCCAACAAATCGGCGATTTCAGATACAATGTCAGCTTTAACTTATCTAGTTCTAAAAATGAGGTGCTTAAGGTTTTAGCTCCTTCTTACGATAACCACAGCACTATTCAGGAGGGCCTCCCCTTTGGGTCCTACTATATGATCCAATGGATAGGGATCTTTCAAGACCAGGCAGAAATTGACAAGAGTCCAAAACAATCATTTAATCCGAAACCGGGTGACCTGAAATTCAAGGATCAGAATGGTGACGGAATTATTGATGCCAAAGATCGTGTCGTTGTTAACGGTGCTTACGCTAAGTTCTACTATGGAGGTAGTCTCAATCTTTCCTGGAAAAACTTCGACCTTACTGCCTTCTTTCAAGGTGTTCAAGGACAAAAGTTTTTTGTCCAGGGGGCATGGGGCTTAATGCCATATGTACAAGGTGGTCCTCCTACATTGGATTTTGTCAAAAATATGTGGACCCCAACTAATCACACCAATAAGTATCCGGCCATGTTTGCGGGTGGCTATCTGCCTGTAACTGGTACTAATTCCACTTACTTTTTGCTAGATGCATCTTATATGCGGTTGAAAAACCTGGCCATTGGGTATAATATTCCCAAAAGCTTTTCCAGGAAAATCGGATCTAAAGACATCCGTATTTACGTATCGGGGGATAACCTCTTAACTTTCACTAAGTACCCCGAAGGCGATCCTGAAAGAGTCCTTGCAGCAAACAAAGACTATGCTAATGGCCGAACCTCCACCTATCCGCAATTAAGGATTTATACTTTTGGAATTAATGTCAAATTTTAATTAATAAATTATACAATGAAAAAATATATTAAAAAAAGCATTATTAAAAGTTCCATTATCGGAATTCTCATATTAAATTTTGTGTCTTGTAACAAAAATTTTTTGGATAAAAACCCGCTGGACCAAGTCTCCAGCCCTGTATTTTGGCAAACGCAGTCCGATGCCGACTTGGCATTGGCCGGTGTTTATGCACGACTTACGCAAGGCTTATCTTTTAACTTCTGGCAAACTAGAAAGGATATGTATGGAGGTGATGCGGATGGTTCTTACTCCGTAGTCGCACGAGGACAGGTCGACCCAACAACTAGTGATATAGCCGATGACTATGACAACTGTTATATGGGTATTAGTTCATGTAATTTTTTCCTGGATAATATCGACAGAGTATCATCTATAAGCGAGGGTATAAAGAATCAATACAAAGGAGAGGTTCGATTTTTACGGGCATTGTTCTATTTTACACTTACAAATGATTATGGTGGTGTGCCGCTTTATACCAAGCAGGTCACTATCGACGAGGCAAAAGTTAAGCAAAGCACAAAAGAAGAGGTTGTTGCACAAGTCCTCAGCGATTTGGATTTTGCCATTGGGAACCTCCCCAATACTGCTTATTCCGGACATGCGGTGAAAGGTTCCGCGTTGGCCCTTAAAGCCAAAGTATTGCTCTTTAATCAGCAATGGCAGGGAGCAGCTGATGCAGCTAATCAGGTTATTCAGGATGGTAACTTCAGCCTCTACAACGACTACAAGAACTTGTTTTTAGCCGTGGGGCAGGACAATAACCCGGAGATCATTTTCTCGGTCAGATACCTCAATCCCGACAGTTATTCAGAACAGGATATTCAATTAGCATGGTTTGGAACTATGAATCCAAATCAACAGTTTGTGGACGATTTTGAATGTACCGATGGTCAGCCAATTAGTTCTTCGCCTTTATATGATTCAACTAATTGGAAAAAGAATCGCGACCCGCGACTGATGTATACCGTCAGGAATTTTAACGAACCGGGTATCAACTCTGCAGGAAACGTTGTATACTTCAATTATACTAATAATTCAGTAACAGGTTGGGAAGATATGAAAGGTATTAATATGGATGCTGTGCCAGTAGATTACTCCACCAAAAGTGAACAGGACTGGATATTACTTAGATATGCTGATGTTTTATTGATGTATGCTGAGGCTAAAAATGAAGTGAGTGGCCCTGATGTTTCTATATACAATGCCATCAATGCCGTTCGTGCAAGACCTGGAATTAATATGCCGCCCATCCCGGCCGGATTGACAAAAGACCAAATGAGAACACGCATCATGCACGAGAGAAGGGTTGAACTGGGCATGGAAGGACTCAGATATGATGATATCAAACGCTGGAAAACAGCTGAAACTTATCTTCCTACAATTGTTGATGCTGGAGGTGTTCGCCGAGCATTTGACCCTTCCAGAGATTATTTGTGGCCCTTCCCACAAAGCGAGATCGATATCAATCCAAATTTGGTGCAGAATCCCGGATACCATTGATTCAATTAAAAGATGGATAATGACTTCATAGAGGCTATCTGGTAGTAGCTAATTTTGAAAATTTAATTATGACACAAATAATATAATATCCTGGAAACAAACCTTATACTAAAGGGCCTAAACAAAAGTTACCGTAAAGACTTTATTAAATCCGGGAAACAGAACGCCAAAGGAATAGAACATGGATATATTTTTATTAGCTTTCGAAAAGAAAAATTCTGTGCTGAAGAAAATTGGGTGATCGGACTTTTTATTAAAGATTAAAAACACTGGCGATTAGTATAAGTATCAATGAACCATTCTTTTGAAAGTAGAAATTATTCAAGGGGAAAATAAGCTTGAGTAGTTTTGACCTTTCAAATAATTAATTGATCAAAATTTATGAATATTAGAAAGTCGGCCTATATGGAAGAAATATTCCGTCATGATTAATTTATTATTATGATAACATGTTTGAAAAAAGATATTTTGAAAGTTTAGAACTAAACAATATTCGAGAAACTATGGGCCGCACCATAACCGAATCAGATATTGTCATTCACGCCGGGCAAACCGGCGATTTTTTTCCTCATCATATGGATGCGGAATGGTGTAAAGCACAACCCTTTAAGCAACGCATTGCACATGGCACGCTTGTTTTTAGTATAGCAGTTGGTTTAACAGCTAAGGTTATTAATGAAGCGGCTATGACTTATGGATATGAGAGATTGCGTTTTATTAAGCCGGTATTTATTGGAGATACTATTAAAGTAAAAGTTACCATTAAAGAGAAGAAAGATTACAAAAAACCTGGCTATGGTTTGGTCACAGAATTAGTAGAAGCATTTAATCAGCATAAGGAATTAGTGATGATATGTGAGCATATCCTGCTCGCAGAAAAAGCGGATCGGGAAAATAAATGAAGATGAATAAAATTGCTTTAAATGGAATAACCTGGGGGCATAGCCGGGGCATTACACCACTATTTGCCGCTGCTCAACGGTTTTCCGAACTATATCCCCATGTGGAAATTATTTGGCAAAAACGGACCCTTCAGGAATTTGCAGATTATCCTATAGAAAAACTAACAAAGAAATATGATTTACTTATTGTTGACCATCCGTGGGTGGGACGTGCTGCGGCTACAAAATGCGTGTTGCCTTTAGATGAATATTTACCTAAAAAATATTTGGAAGACCAGTTAATAAACTCCGTAGGTTATTCTCACCTGAGTTATTATTATGACGATCATCAATGGGCATTGGCTGTTGATGCGGCAACGCCAGTGGCAAGTTACCGTGCTGATTTGCTCCAAAGAAATAGTATTCCTGTTCCGGGTACATGGCCTGAAGTAATTGCTTTGGCAAAACGCGGGAAGTTGGCTATGCCGGCTATACCGATTGATTTGCTGATGAATTTTTATATGTTTTGCCAGGCGCATGGTAATGAGCCCTTTTTGAATGAGAAGGAAGTTATTGATATTGAAACAGGTTTGAAAGCACTGGATAGCATGAAGGAACTACTGAGTTTAGTGGATAAAAAAATGTTTGTATGTAATCCAATTGCTGTAGCTGAATTAATGACATCAACCGATAATTATTGGTATTGTCCTTTTGCGTATGGCTACTCGAATTATTCACGCAAGGGTTATGCCAAATTCCTACTGATATATACGGATCTTGTTTTGTTTGAAACAGGTACTCATTTAAAAAGCACTATTGGTGGAACAGGGCTTGCAGTATCTTCTTTAACAAATAACAAGGAATGGGCAATCCAATTTGTATCTTGGGTTGCTTCCCCGGAAATTCAATCTAATTTGTACGTGCAGCATGGAGGGCAACCAGGACATCGGTCTGCATGGGTAAGTGAAGATGTTAATAGGAGCTCCAATAACTATTTTATTAATACACTTGATACAATGGATAGGGCTTACCTAAGGCCAAGGTATAACGGTTACCTCTACTTCCAGGATCATGCCGGTATTCCCTTGCAAAAATATTTGTTGCAGGGAGGAAGACCCAATAAAGTATTGGAAGAAATGAACAAACTCTACCGAAACAGCAAACGAAGGACAAAAACAATCTAAGTAAGTTTTATGCAGTTACCATTGAAAGGGATTACCATTTTAGAGTTTAGTCAATATTTATCAGGTCCTTGTGCAGGGCTACGACTGGCCGATTTAGGGGCTCGTGTTATCAAAATTGAACGGCCTGGAAAAGGAGACTCTGGACGTCAACTGTCTATAAAAAATTTATGGGTGGATGAAAGTTCACTATTGTTCCATACCATTAACCGGAATAAAGAAAGTTATGCTGCCGATCTGAAGAGCACGGAAGATATGTTTTTTGTAAAACAACTCATCGCTAAAGCTGATGTGGTGATACATAATTTTCGTCCTGGAGTAATGGAGGCCATAGAGTTAGATTACATATCAGTAAAAAAAATAAAGCCGGATATTATCTACACAGAAATATCGGGTTATGGAAAAAAAGGCCCCTGGAGCCACAAACCTGGCCAGGACCTACTGACACAAGCTATTTCAGGATTGGCCTATTCTACAGGAAATAAAGATGATAATCCTTTGCCTTTTGGCCTGGGAATAGGCGATTATTTATGTGGCAATCAGGCGGTACAGTCAATTCTTGCGGCACTCATTCGCCGTCAGAAAACCGGGAGGGGCGCATTACTGGAATTAAGCTTATTAGAAACTTTAATAGATTTTCAATTTGAATTTTTTACTACCTATTTTCAAACCAACCAACAACATCTGCGATCAAGCGTTAACAACGGTCATTCATTATTGAGTGCGCCTTATGGCATTTATCAAACAGCTAATGGTTATATTGCTGTGGCTATGATGCCACTTGAAAAATTAAATGTTGCTATTCAAAGTGAGGAATTAAAAAAATTTACGGAAAAAGATGCCTTTGAAAAAAGGGATGAAATTAAAGCTATTCTCACACAACATTTTATCACTGATACTACTGATACCTGGTTAACAAAAATGAATTTATATGATTTGTGGGTCATGCCTGTTTTAAACTGGGAACAATTGATGCAAACTTCAACTTACCAGGGATTGAATATGGAACAGGAATTTGCGGTGGGCAATAAAAAAATTAAGACAACACGTTGCCCAATAAGAATTAATAAACAATATTTTTTATCTGACATTCCTGCTCCCAAACTCGGAGAGCATACAGAGAAACTTAAAAGTGAGTTAGTAAAAGAAAAGATATGAAACTCTTAGAAGATATATTGGTACTGGATTTTAGCCAGTTTTTATCGGGACCTTCTGCTAGTTTACGGCTGGCAGATATGGGTGCCAGGGTAATAAAAATAGAGCGTCCGGTCACAGGAGATATTTGCCGTGGATTGTATGTGAGTGATGCGGTGGTGGATGGGGAGTCCACTATTTTTCATGCTATCAATCGTAATAAAGAAAGCTACCAGGCCGATATAAAGAACGCTGATGACCTGAAAGAAATAAAAAACCTGATTAAGAAAGCAGATGTGATGATACATAATTTCCGCCCGGGTGTAATGGAGCGTGTAGGGCTTTCATATGATGCCGTCAAAGCTCTCAATCCACAACTAGTATATGCCTGCATCAATGGTTATGGTGATGAGGGTGGGTGGAAAGACAAGCCCGGGCAGGATTTGTTGTTGCAGGCGGTTTCCGGCATTACTTTCCTGAGTGGAAATAAAGAAGACAATCCTACGCCTATGGGTGTTGCAGTTGCCGATATATTAGCCGGAACCCATTTGGTACAGGGAATATTAACTGCCTTATTTAACCGCTTTACTACCGGAGAAGGTGCATTGATAGAGGTCAGTATGTTAGGAAGTCTGCTAGATTTTCAATTTGAAGTACTAACCTGCTTCTATAATGACGGTCATGAATTGCCGCAGCGAAGCGCTGTAAACAATGGACATGCCTATATTGGGGCGCCCTATGGTATTTATAAGACAACTGAAGGCTACCTGGCGCTGGCCATGGGGGATATTCCACACCTGGGGCGATTATTGGGATGTGATGTATTGCTATCCTATATAAATGCTTCAGACTGGTTTGATAAAAGAGATGAGATAAAACTGATTCTAAAGGACCATCTAAGCCTTAAATCAGCCTTGGAATGGCTTGCAATATTGGAGCCTGCAGATATATGGTGTGCGGAAGTATTAGATTACGATATGCTGATGAAGCAAGACGGATATAAAGTCCTGGAAATGGAGCAAGAGGTCTCGATAGGCAATAAGTTTTTAAAAACAACTCGCTGCCCGATAAGAGTGGATGGACAAATATTGAAATCGGGAAAAGGGGCGCCATCGTTGGGTGAGCATACTACAGCCATCAGAAAAGAATTTGATTTATAACAATAGTGTATATTTTCACTATGACAAAACAAATTGTAGATACACATATTCATGTATGGGATTTGGAAAGAGCTGAATATGCATGGTTGAAAAATGATACCAGTATTCTCAATAAAACTTATTCTATTGAACAGCTAACTCCACATATTTATAAAGCCAACGTTACAGATGGTATATTAGTACAGGCTGCTGATAATTTTGAAGATACTGATATCATGCTGGAAGTTGCAGACCGAACAGACTGGATAAAAGGGGTAGTTGGCTGGCTGCCGTTAACAGATCCTGTAGCAATGAAAAAATCATTAACTGAAAAGTATTTGAAAAATAATTATTACAAGGGCTGCCGCCATCTGATTCACAACGAAGCTGATACCCAATGGTTGCTACAAGATAATGTAATAGAAAGCTTAAATATATTAGCTTCACATCATCTTACCTATGATATTGTGGGAGTTAACGCAGAACATTTGCAGGCAGCCATTAAAGTAGCTGAAAAAATACCTGGTCTGAAAATGGTTTTTGATCACCTGAACCAACCACCTATAGCTTCAAAAGAAAGATTTGGCCGATGGGGAGAATTGATGAAAGAAGCTGCACAGCATAAAAATTTATACGCTAAAATTTCAGGGCTTGGAACAGCTGCCGGCAATGGAAATAACTGGACAAAAGATGACCTGAAACCTTATGTGGTGTATACGTTGGAATTATTTGGAACCGATCGTTGTTTCTGCGGCGGTGACTGGCCGGTTGCTTTGTTAGCCGGACCTTATGAAAAAGCATGGCAGGCATACCGTCATATTTTTACGGAAGAATTGGCAGAGAATGAACAAGAAAAATTGTTGTTTAAGAATGCAGCATTTTTTTACAAATTAGCGCAACATTTATGAGTGTAATTACTGGAGTTTTATTTCATGCAACCGGCGCATCCAGTGCATCGTTGTGCTATACGCCGCAGAGAAAAACGTTGGCATGGTCATGGCAAACCTATTGGTTGGCACAGGCCGTTTTTTGCTGGTTACTATTACCTATCATTGTAGCATCTATTACTATACCACATTTAAGAGAGATACTAACAGAAGCACCTAAAGCTGCCATGTACAAATCATTTATATTAGGCGCAGCTTATGGTATTGGGGGGACAGCTTTTGGTCTTGCCATTCGTTATGCTGGATTCTCATTGACCTATGCTATCGCGGTGGGTATTTCCTGTGTGGTAGGTACGCTCTTGCCGCCATTGGTGCATGGCGAATTGGCTATGATATTAAATAACACTGGTTCAGGTTGGGTGATGTCAGGTGTAGCAATCGGTGCACTGGGCATTACAATTTGCGGTCTGGCAGGGCGGTCTAAAGAAAAGGAACTGGAAAAAAATAAAAATTTGTCATCCTCATTTTCCTTTGCCAAAGGGTTACCGCTTTGTTTACTGGCAGGTGTGCTTTCGGCAGTGTATGGCTTTGCATTAGACCAGGGGCAGCCAATTGCGGACGTGGCCATAAAATATGGCGCAGGTCATTTTCAGGGCAATGTGATCTATATTTTTGCAAACTCGGGCGCTTTTTTTTCAACGGCAATCTATTGCGTGTATTTGCATATTAAGCAAAAAACTTTTGGTGAATATCGAAAGTTGCCGGGGAATGAAAAGCCTTCTTTTTTATCATTAAATTATATACTGGCATTTATAACCGGGTTGTTGTGGTATTCGCAATTCTTTTTTTATGGACTTGGGCATACGCGTATGGGGGCATATAAGTTTAGTAGTTGGGCAGTCCACATGATCATGTTAGTACTGTTTAGCAGCATTGTAGGACTGGCATTAAAAGAATGGATGGGTGTTAAAGTAAGAACAAAATGGATATTGGCACTGGCTTTGGCGATCCTGATATTGGCAGTATTGACTCTGACGTATGGTAACTATCTCGGTACTGAAGCAGCAGGGTGAAGCAGCGAAGATGTTAAAGTATAAATTATAAAACTATTAATTATTTTATATGCAACCTCATTTTTTATTACCGCTTAACCCGCGACCAATAATAATAATAGGGGCTGGAGGAATTGTAAACGATGCACATCTTCCTGCATACAAACTTGCAGGTTTTAATATAGCCGGCCTTTATGATATCAATATAAAAAAAGCAAGAGATACGGCAGTGAAATTTTCCATACCGGTTGTGTATGAAAATCTAGCACAAATGCTTAAGGATGCCCCCCCAGATGGGGTATTTGATATGGCAGTGCCTGGACATGCAATTGTGGGTTTGTTACAAAAGTTACCAGATCATGCAACAGTATTAATACAAAAGCCAATGGGAGAAAATTATGAACAGGCTAAGCAAATACTTCAAATAGCACGAGATAAAAAAATGATTGCAGGTGTTAATTTTCAATTACGCTACGCTCCGTTTATAAATGCTGCCCGGGATATGATAGCGCAAGGAATCATCGGAGAATTGTGTGATATAGAAGTAAACGTAAATGTTTACACACCTTGGGGTTTATGGGATTTTCTTTTCGGTGCTCCACGGGTAGAAATACTCTACCATAGTATTCATTATATTGATCTGATACGATCTTTCTTAGGTAATCCATCAGGTATGTACGCCAAAACGGTAACACATCCCCTGATGCAGCAACTGGCATCAGTTCGAAGTAATATTATCATGGATTATGGTAATATGATACGCGCCAACATTTTCACGAATCATTGTCACCAATTTGGATTGCATAACCAGCAATCTTATATCAAGTTTGAAGGGACAAAAGGGGCGATTAAAGTAAAGCTGGGTGTGCTGATGAATTATCCGGCAGGAGTTCCGGATGTTTTTGAATATGTAATAATTGAAGAAGGAAAAGAACCGGAATGGAAAACGATGGAAATAAAAGGTAGCTGGTTTCCACATGCATTTATTGGATCAATGTCAGAGATGATGAAAGCGGCAGAAGGTTCAATTAGTTCTCCGGATAATTCCGTAGAGGATTGTATTTACACAATGGCTT
>JADGPY010000182.1 GCA_017882205.1 Chitinophagaceae bacterium | reverse complement strand
TCCTCAAAGATTCACGACCAGCACCGGTATCTTCAACTCGTGCCTCACTGTATTAACCGTTTGTCCATAAATAAAATCTTTTAGACCGGTATGCCCATGAGCGCCAAGCACAAGCATATCTGCATTTTTTTCTTTCACAATACGCACAATTTCTTTTGCCCTGTTTTTAAATCCAAGTATTCCTTCCGCTGCAAGTCCTAAATCCTGCATTTGTAATATATAGAAATCCATTTTCTCCTGGTCCTGCCTTGTTTCATAATCATCACTTTGCTCGCCAAGTAGTTTGGCAGATGCACTTTCAACAATATGCATAAAAAGATATGAGGTATCTACTCTACCCTGGCCGATGGCATAAGCGATGAGCCTTTTATCATTATCACTGAAATCCAAAGCAACCGCGATCTTCCTGAATGTGGGGATATCCAATTGTCTAAGACTGTTTACGTCAGGATGCATTTGAATAGATCCGGGTTTTTGTTTGCTGATCAAAGGATGAATTATTATGTAAACAAGCAATGAAATGAAAACAGCACCAGAACCAACTACCAGAAGCTTAGGTAGGATTGCACTATTGTCAAAAATAACGATTACTTCATTTAATAACATTTTGACATTAAGATAGATCAATGTTGAGGCAATTAACCATGCTACCAGCTGGGTAACATATTTGATCCTGAAAATTCCCATTGTTTTTTTATCACTTACAAAATGGATAAGAGGGATAATTGCGAAGCCAAGTTGCACGCTTAGGATTACCTGGCTCAATACAAGCAATGCATCTACTTTATTTTCCCCATAAATGCTGATTACTATCAATGCCGGTATGATCGCAAGTAACCTTGTGATCAGCCTTCTTACCCATGGATGAATGCGAAGTTGTAAGTATCCTTCCATTACTATCTGGCCTGCAAGGGTTCCTGTAATCGTAGAACTTTGTCCTGCAGCGATTAATGCTATTGCAAAAAGCATGGGGGCAATGGTAGTACCCAGTAGGGGTGCCAGCAATCTGTGCGCCTCATGTATTTCGGCAACATGTGAATTTCCGCTTTTAAAGAATACTGCCGCCGCAAGAACAAGGATTGCGGCATTTACAAAAAAGGCAATGTTTAATGCAATTGTACTATCAATTGTATTATACTTCAATGCTTGTTTAATCCCTTCGCTCGTTCTATTTATTTTTCGCGTCTGAACAAGTGCAGAATGCAGGTATAAATTATGCGGCATTACTGTGGCACCAATGATGCCAATGGCAATATAAAGTGCTTCATTGTTTGGAAGGTGTGGTATAAAACCCATCGCCACTTCACCTAGTGCTGGTTTAGCAAATATGATTTCTATTAGAAAAGAGATGGCTACTATGGCCACCAGGCCTATAATAAATGCTTCCATTTTCCTCATACCCATTCGTTGCAGGTATAGTAGTAAAAAAGTATCAAGCACTGTTACTGAAACACCCCAAACTAAGGGAAGACCTGTAAGTAATTGTATCCCGATGGCCATACCCAATACTTCAGCGAGGTCGCAGGCTGCAATAGCAATCTCAGCAAGAATGTACAGCATCAGGTTGATGAGCTTAGGGTAGGCTTCCCTGTTAGCCTGCGCAAGATCACGACCCCTTACAATACCTAGCCTGGCAGATAAATTCTGAAGCACAAGAGCCATCAGGTTGCTCATCAGCAATACCCATATTAAAGAATAGCCAAACTTACTGCCTCCCTGAAGGTCTGTTGCCCAATTCCCAGGATCCATATAACCTACACTTACCAGGTATGCCGGGCCAAGAAAAGAGAATATTCGTCGCCAACCTACCAGCCTCTTTGTATCTACCGATCCATGCACCTCGCTCAGCGAATTATCATTATTCGTTCTATTCATCATGATTAACAAAGATATTTTTATAATTTGTACTTAATATCATCATTATGAGAAAACAAATTGGAACCGGTTCTGTCTGGGAAGATGCAATAGGATATTCCAGAGCTGTAAAAGTGGGGAACATTATAGAAGTAGCTGGTACTACTTCTATGGATGGAGATAATCTTATCGGGAAGGATGACATCTATGAGCAGACAGTCTTCATTTTCAAGAAAATAGAAAAGAGCCTTATTGAACTTGGAGTTTCCTTACAGGACGTAGTGCGCACAAGGATGTTTGTTACTGACATTTATCAGTGGGAAGCAGTTGGTAAAGCGCATGCGGAATTTTTTAAGGATATAAAGCCTGTTGCCACAATGGTTGAAGTAAAAAGCCTGATTGCCCCGGACTTATTAATAGAGATTGAGATCACAGCAATCATAAGTACATAGGTGATCTAAGTATTATAAGGTAATGGAGATATAATTTTTCTCGCTTCGCCCGGGAAAGCTCTTCAACAAAAAGGTTTCATATTTTAGTTTGATTATTTATCTTGTGCCATTATGAAAAAAATAATCCTTGCAGCATTTTGTATGATCTCGGCTGCCCAGGCCCAGGTCACAAAGTATGTTATTGCTTCAGCTGTTATTAGTTCAATGGATGGGAAAAAGGATACTGTATTTAAAGGTAATGACGGTAATATCACCTGTACCCTTGATATGACTGAAAAGAAGATCCACTTCGATTGGGATACCAAGAATTATAAATCTGTTAAAGCATATTCCGTACTTGATCAGAAAGTGCTGAAGGACAAGATGTATGAAACCATGGGTGTCTACAGTATGAAATTAAAATGCCTGAATAAGGATAAAAAAGCTTGCACTATTGACTTTGGAATTAATTCGAGGATCAATAACATTGATATTGTTTTAGTTGATGGCCCATTTGTTTTGAATTACCGTGGAGTGCAAACACAATGATATAGTAGTGATTGAATTTAGTGCTAAACCTTGCGAATCTTACCTAACAATAATTCTGTGATGAAAAAGCTGCTTATATTAATTTTCTTCATTCCTTTTTTTGGGAAGGCGCAGCCTATCCTTTCTATCGCTGATAAAACCAAGGGCTTTCAGCTATACAAAGGGTTTTTTAATTTTTATTGGGATGAGAGCCAGGGCAAAATATGGCTCGAGATAAACAAGCTGGATTCAGAAATTTTATACCAGGTGTCTTTACCTGCAGGACTTGGATCAAATGATGTTGGGTTAGATCGCGGGATACTTGGCAAAACGAGCGTTGTTAAATTTAGCAGGGTTGGGAATAAATTATTGATGATAGAGCCTAATTATCACTACCGCGCAATCACTAATGATCCTGCAGAAAAAAGAGCCGTAGAACAATCCTTTGCCCAATCTACCATATGGGGATTTACTGTGGAAGCCGAGAGCGGTGGAAATGTATTGGTTGATGCTACTAATTTTTTACTGCGGGATGCGATGATGGTTTCAGTAACACTTAGAAATTCGGAACAGGGAAACTATGATCTTGATAAGTCACGAAGCGCTATATATCTGGCTCGTACTAAAAACTTTCCTCTAAATTCAGAATTTGAAAGCACCGTTACTTTTGTAAATGCAGATGGCAAAAGAGGCAACTTTGTTTCTTCAGTAACTCCGTCGGCTGAAGCGGTTACACTGCGAATGCATCATTCGTTTATGAAGCTTCCCGATAATAATTATAAACCCAGGCTATATGATGCACGGTCGCCCTATGCTACCAATACCTATTTCGATTACAGTACACCGGTAGCTGAACCTATTCAGAAATATTATATTATACGTCATAGGCTTGAGAAGAAAGATGCTTCGGTAGCAATGAGTGATCCCGTCAAGCCGATCATATATTATCTTGATAATGGGACCCCTGAACCAATCAGAACTGCTCTACTGGAAGGCGCATCCTGGTGGAACCAGGCTTTTGAAGCAGCCGGGTATATAAATGCATTCCAGGTAAAAATATTGCCAGATAGTGCGGATCCAATGGACCTGAGATATAACATGATCACCTGGGTTCACAGATCAACCCGTGGATGGTCTTTTGGCGCCTCAGTAGTAGATCCTCGAACGGGTGAGATCATTAAGGGCAATGTGTCATTAGGATCTTTACGCGTACGACAAGATTATCTCATTGCCCAGGGATTACTCTCGCCTTTTGAAAATGGAATGCCGGCAGATAATAAAATGTTGCGGATGTCATTACAAAGGTTAAAACAATTGGCAGCCCATGAAGTGGGCCATACTCTAGGCCTTATGCATAATTATATTTCAAGCGCCCAGAACAGGGCTAGTGTGATGGATTACCCACCCCCTGTTGTAATGGTAAATGATAATAATGAAATTGAGCTAAGTAATGCATATACGAATGAAATTGGAGCCTGGGATAAAGTAAGCATTGCTTATGGCTACCAACAATTTCCTGCAGGAACAAATGAAACCGCGGCACTAAATAATATATTAAGTGAGGCTGCTAAAAGTGGACTCACTTTTATTTCTGACAGGGATGCACGTCCTGCAGGTGGTCTGCATCCAAATGCTCATTTGTGGGATGTTGGAAAAGATCCGGTTGAAGGATTGAAAGAAGTGATGAAGGTAAGGGCTAATGCGTTAGCCAGGTTTGGAGAAAATAGTATTAAAGATGCAACTCCTATGGCTATGTTAGAGGATGTATTAGTGCCTGTGTATCTATATCACCGGTATCAATTGGAAGCAGTTAGCAAAGTGGTTGGCGGTTTATATTATTCATATGCATTAAAGGGCGATGGGCAGGTAGTTACAGCATCGGTTTCGAAAGAGCAACAAGTAAAGGCGCTAATGGCGCTCATAGATTGCATGGATCCAAATACACTCGCACTCCCCGAACGACTTATTAAATTGATTCCCCCCCGCCCCGCAGAGTATGATTACAACAGGGAATTATTCAACAGGAGAACAGGGCTTGCATTTGATCCTCTTGCAGCTGCAGAAACCGCAGCAGATATGCCCTTATCCTTTTTATTTAACGTAGACAGGCTTAACAGGATGGTTCAATATGAACAAGAACGCAATGGACTTGGTATAGATCAAATGATTAGCATCCTGATCACTAAATTGTGGAAAGCGCCTCCACTGAAAGGACTTGAACAATTGATCGTTTACCAAAACCAGCAATTACTGCTGACATACCTTCTATCCGCATCAGTAAATGAGAAAGCATCCTTTGCAACAAAGGCCTCCTTCCAAAATGCTATTGATGAGTTAAGACAATTTGTTACAGAACAATTAAAATCGGCAGATAAAACAAAAAGAGGTTATTTGCTTTTGAGCCTTGAAAGAATCAAATCACCGGAAAAAGCAAAACCGACATTACACATTACGCAACCTCCGGGTTCTCCGATTGGATGTGATATGGAGTAGTCTGAATCAATGTTCAGACTAACTGTGTATTAGATACACACTAGTTTTCCAGAATACGGTCAATTCTAGTTTTTTCATTTTATCTTGCGGCCTCATTAAATGTAAGACCACAGGATGAGCTTTAATAATTATTCAGTTCCTTACCCGGTAACACATCGTTATGCAAAAAGAATAGCTTATTTCTCAATGGAATTTGCAATACACCAGCCATTAAAAGTTTATAGTGGAGGTCTTGGCTTTTTGTCCGGCTCACATTTGAGAAGTGCATTTGAGCTTAAGCAAAATCTTGTAGGTATAGGTATCTTATGGAAGTATGGATATTACGACCAGTCACGCAACCAGGACCAGACTTTACAGGTACAATGGAATGAGAAGATCTATAATTTTCTGGAAGATACAGGGATTAAATTCTTCATTACTATACATGACCATCCAGTTTGGGTTAAAGCGTATTACCTGAATCCTAATACATTTCAAAGTGCTCCGTTGTTTTTGTTAAGCACTGATCTGCCTGAGAATGATTATGTATCACAAACAATTAGTCACCGTTTATATGATGGTAATGTTGCCACTAAAGTAGCGCAGTTCATCTTATTAGGCGTGGGTGGAGCAAAGTTGATGGATGAACTTAACTTTAAACCTGACCTTTATCATCTGAATGAAGCACATGCTGTAAGTGCTGCTTTTTATTTATACAAAAAGTTTGGTAATAAGGAGGATGTTAAAAAACGCCTTGTATTTACTACACATACACCTGAGGAAGCTGGAAATGAAAAGCATGATATTTATCTGTGCGAAAAGATGAGCTATTTCTGCGGAATGCCTTTAGATGAAGTTAGGGAGCTTACAGGGATGAGGGATGATTTGTTTAATCACTCGCTTGCTGCTTTACGATTTGCCCATCTTGCAAACGGGGTTTCGCAATTGCATGGAGAAGTGAGCCGCCAGATGTGGAGTAAATACGACGGGATCTGCGATATTAAAGCAATTACTAATGCACAAAACTGGCGCTATTGGTCGGATAAGCATCTTTATAAGGCAAGGGAAAATGGTAATGATGTATTGTTCGATGACCGCAAAAAATACCTGAAGAAACGTGCATTGGATATTGTTGCCGACCAGACTGGAAAGCTAATGGATCCCAATGTACTCACTATTGTATGGGCAAGAAGATTTGCTGGCTATAAGAGAGCGGAACTTATAACCCGTGATCATAAACGATTTGAAGCGTTGCTGAACAATCCAAAATATCCTATCCAGATCATTTGGGCTGGAAAGCCTTATCCATTAGATTACCCGGCAATCAGCGATTTTAATCACCTGGTTAACCTCAGTAAACAATACAAAAATGTTGCGGTTTGTATCGGATACGAACTGGGATTAAGTAAACGACTTAAACAGGCAGCAGATGTCTGGCTTAACAATCCGCGTGTACCACGCGAAGCAAGTGGTACCAGTGGAATGACCGCAGCCATGAATGGTGCAGTGAATGTTAGCACCAACGATGGCTGGATCTGTGAATTCATTAACCATGGTAATAATGGCTTTGTGGTTCCTCCCGTTGATTATGTTAACATGAAAGTGCAGGAGCAGGATGAGTACGACCTCATACAATTATACGATATACTTGAAAATCAGATATTGCCTCTCTACTATGATAATTTTGAAACATGGCGCCAGATAGTCAAAAATGGAATGCGCGATGTTGAATTCCAATTCGACAGCAACAGGATGGTGGATGAGTATTACGAGATTCTGTATAAGTAGAGAAAAGTGCTTACTTTATGCCCGCAGATACTTCAACTTTCATTCAAACATATTTAGCGTTAGGAGATTCTTATACAATTGGTGAATCAGTTGCCGTACAGGATCGCTTTCCGAACCAGGTAGTAAAATTATTACATGATGTAAATGTAAACATAGCAGATCCTAAGATCATTGCCACCACAGGTTGGACGACCCACAATCTTATTAGTGCATTGGATGCAAATCCGCCTCAAAACAATTATTCCCTTGTATCATTATTAATTGGCGTAAACAATCAATACCAGGGGAGAGGTATTGATGAGTATAGAACAGAATTTACCCTAATACTAAGTCGGGCTATTCAATATGCTGAAAACAATAAGAACAGGGTATTTGTTTTATCTATTCCGGATTATAGTGTTACCCCATTTGCCGCTACCTATGATCCTACGAGAATTACGCAGGCGATTGATGCATTTAATCATGTTAACATGGAGGTTTCTCAACAGTTAGGTGTTGCATGGATAGACATTACGGGTATTTCACAGGAAGCAAAAACAGATCCCTTATTAATAGCAGGCGATGGTCTGCATCCTTCCGGCAAACAATATAAACGTTGGGCGGATATCCTGGGCGCCCGGATGAAACAGGCATTGCAATGATAAATCGAACCCTCTCTCTTTACAAAAATGCATACGGTGGACTTTCACGTAAAGTTATTTATTTAAAAAGTCTTCAAACGACAGCTGCATGTAAGCCTTGCCGATAGTAAGCTGCTGATCCATTACTCCAGGGTCTCTATAGATTACTTTTTTTGAAATATTATCAAATGCTATAGCACCCAAAGGAGTTACAAAACCAAAGCCATCATTAAAAATATAAAAGGCAAATTGTTTGGCAGTTGAATCCAGTAAGTTTTTACTCCACCTATATTGATTTGATTCAATTCCCATTTGTTGAAGAACAGTAGCAGCAATATCGGTCTGTGATCCAATGTTCTTATTCACTACGTGTTTCATTTTTAACGCACCCCCAGTAAATATCAATGGGATTCTGAATTTCGAAGGTTGATAATTTGCATCGTCTCCCGGCAATCGGTGCCCATGATCTGCTACAAGAATTATAAGGGTAGAATCCCACCACGTTTGTTTTTTTGCCTGGTTTATAAAATCTCCAATTGCCTGGTCGGTATAATAGAATGAGTTTTTGAATTTGGTGGTCTCATCATCACCACGGAATTTTTTAGGAATAGGGATTTCATATGGCTCATGGCTACTTAAAGTAAATAGTGTTCCAAAGAATGGTTGAGGCTCTTTTGTAAGATCGTATTGGAATTTATTTAACAGAACATGGTCATGCACCCCCCATTTCGAATTATAGTCTTTTGAAGAAAAATCCTTCTTGCTTACAAGTTTCTGGAATCCTGCATTAAGAAGGTATGATTTGATATTGGCAAATTCTAACTCGCCCCCATAGTAATAGCTGGAATGATATGTTTTCTGTTCTAAAGTTTTTTGTAACTGGGGAAGTCTTTGTGTTTTGGCGGGATCAAATATTATAGAAGTTGTTGTCTGGGTTGGGAAACCGCTTAATAATGCCACTAATCCCTTTTCACTTCGGTCGCCACTTGCGTAAATATTAGTAAACAACATTCCTTCTGCTGCAATACTATCGAGGTGCGGAGTAACCCCTGGCTCTCCGCCCAGGCATCCCACCAATTTGGAGGTATAACTTTCCAGGATAATAAAAATAATATTGGGCCTTGAAGTAGTAATTAAACCAGTCACGATAGGTTGCTGTCTATATAGGGAATCTATCAGGCGCTTTGCTTCATTAGCAGGTAAATATTGGTATGGATTTGTTTTGTCGAGGTTTTTGTTAAACAATGAGTGCATCACATTCCATGGCACATTGACTGCGGCATGATTCGCAAACATTTTTTCGGAAAAGTATACATCACTTTGGTTGATTGGTATCTGTTGCAATCCACCTCGTATTGGTAAAAATAAAACTGCCACTAAGAACAGTGATACAATAGATTGGCCAATGTATGGTTTTAAATAAAAACGCTCATGCCATCTGAAATAGCGCCTGTACAGCCATATAAATAGTACACTCAGGACTATGAAAATACAAAGCAACAAAAAGATCGGAGAGGCACCTACAGATGCTGCCATTTCTTTGGGATGTGTAAAATACTGCAATGGAGTTGCGTCAAGTCTGAACCCCCAGGCTTTATATAGTTCGAGATCAGCAATGGTTAAAAATGATAGTAGAATAATAAGTGTGTACGTGTATATATCAACCACCTTTTTAAGGCTGCCAGAGGTAAAGGGGAGTATAAAAAAACATAAGAATGGAAGAATACATAGGTATCCTGTGAAGGAAGCATCAAGTCGTAAGCCGTATAAAAAAACTTTGACAACTTCTATAGAAGATAAGGTTGCAGTTTTTGCATGATGATATGTTACGAAGACAATTTTACTCGTGACAAAAAATACGATCCAGAATAAGAAGTAAAGAAATTGTTGCCAGAGTACTTTCACATATCAAAAGTACCCGAATTATGGTAGAATTGAACCACGCTCTGTGGTTCAATTTTTATAAAACATAAAAGGAAAAGTGATGAAATTTAGTTCATTTAACTCCCTTTCACAGAAACTGTAGTAGTGATCTTACTGGTCATTGGAATATCCATTCCCTGAGCTGATACAGTTCCACTTGTTTCAAGGGTTGTATTTCGGGTTTTCAAAACGCCTGAATTGGCATCAACCGTTTCTTCACCCTTCAGATTTCCTTTGGTTTTCGTACTTACTTCCATGCCTTGCATTTCAGTTTGAGTGTCGGTTTCCATTGTGCCTGTAATAGTAACAATTGCATCAGAACCCTTCACTTCTTTAACTGTGTAAGTAGTGAATTTTTTTATACCTCCTTGAAAGGAAGAGTCTACCCAGCTATATCCAACCGCAACATTTTTAGGAAGGGTGAGGAATATAAAATTAAGTCCAAACCCTCCATCATTAAGATTTCCTCCTAGCAATTGTTTCATCATCCTCCCAGACATATCGGATGGATCTATTTTAGGCTCCTCTGCCTTAGGAGAAATTATTTTTCCTGTATTATCTACAGTAACATCTTTTGGATGATTAATTATGCTTTTCAGGTCTATACCTTTATCTGTTGATTCCAGATCTTCTTTTTTATCAGAATCAAATCCCATTTCCTGGCCCATAGCACTCATCGTAGCTTTCATGTGCAGCATGTTGTTTGTAATATTAATGTTATTGTCTTTTACTTCTTTTATTTCTATAGTATTTATCGTGCTAAAGTCGGCTTTTGACTCCATTGATTGGCCCATTAATTCCTGGTTGGAAACTGCACTGACATTATTTTCTATAGAGAACTTCTGGCCCTTGTTCAGAGATATAGCGCCTGATTGAGCAAAAGAAGCCGCCGTTGAAGCCAAGGCAATGGTCACAATTAGGGTAAATTTTTTCATTTATGGTATGTTTTAGTCGCAAATATATAACTGTAGACCAATACTTTTATCGTTGAAAAACATTTTAACAGGAGAAAAACCTCCTTGATATATAAAAAAATTGTATTATAGTTTACAGGTTGTTATCTTGTTAGATATCAATATAAATAAATTGAATCAGCAGCACTTATTTTTATTAATATTCTGGATCTTATACTGCCTGATACATAGTTTTTTAGCTAATCCCGGAATAAAAAGAAGGATTGAAACATGGGCTGGTCAAGGATTCCGTTATTACAGGATCAGTTATTCTTTGTTTGCCGCTGTAACTTTAGCTATATTATT
Source organism: Chitinophagaceae bacterium (assembly GCA_017882205.1). Taxonomy (GTDB): domain Bacteria; phylum Bacteroidota; class Bacteroidia; order Chitinophagales; family Chitinophagaceae; genus Ginsengibacter. Next base: position 821 of record JADGPY010000182.1, on the reverse strand, counting down.
GTGGTACCAGTTTTCGATCAGAAGTTATCCTCTATTTCATATTCCTTTATTACAATATATTGCAGGGATCTGTTCACTAATACCTGGAATTTATATTATGGCAGTAAGTATCCATAATTACTTTTATGAGCTGAGCGGAATACAGGCATTGCAACATAAAGAGCAAAAAGTGACCTTGCGACAGGATGGAATGCATCGTTTCGTTCGCCATCCTTTATACCTTGGCACATTATTATTTGTCTGGGGATTATTTCTCCTAATGCCATTTCTAAGCAATTTTATTGCCTGCAGTGTCATTTTTATTTATACTTTAATAGGAATTGAGCTTGAAGAGAAGCAGCTGCTAATAGAGTTCGGAGACGCGTATAAGAGATATTCGCAGAAGGTTCCGAAGTTACTGCCGGGGAGTAAGATCAGGATAAAAAAATAAGGGCTCTGAAACGGGAGCCCTTATTAATTGAGAAGTTATCAGAATTATCCGATTAATTTCACATTTACGGCGTTCATACCTTTTTGCCCGTTTTGCAGGTCAAATTCCACACGGTCATTTTCCTTGATCTCATCGATCAATCCGCTTGCATGTACAAATGTTTCCTTATTGGAATCATCATGTTTGATAAAACCGAATCCTTTTTCAGAATTGAAAAACTTAACGGTTCCTGTTGTTTTACTGTCCATCATTAATGTATTTAAAAAAAATTAAGTAGCAAAGATAAGGGAAAAATATTAAGGATTGGAAAAAAGGATAAAAGGGCAGAATTTTGAATAAGGTTGAGGTTGAGGTTTACCTCAACCTCAACTTGCCTTGGTGTAGCTGCGTG
>JADGPY010000181.1 GCA_017882205.1 Chitinophagaceae bacterium | reverse complement strand
GCTATCATCGAAATATATTTTAGCTTACCAGTTCTTTTTTCTGAAGACAGGATCGGGGGTACTTCCTGAACTTCCTGTTCTACCTGTTCTACCTGTTCTACCTGTTCGTTGTTTTCGTCATCCAGCGCAGCAGCAATACTCTCCCATACACCTTGAGGGGGTACCGCTTCATATTCATACATTTTTTCTTTAAAGGTCTGTGGCATAATAATTTAATAGTTCACCTGATCATTTGCTGTACTGTTCAACCTGCTTTCAACCAGTTTTCTAAGGACCAATTTAGCCCTTGCAAGCTGGGATTTACTGGTTCCTTCATTAATGCCTAATACCTCGCCAATTTCCTTGTGAGAATAGCCCTCGATAACATGCATATTAAAGACCGCCCTGTATCCCGGTGATAGCTGATTAATAATGCTTATTATGTCTTTTTCTGCAAAATTATCAAGCACATTCCATTCTTTATCTTCAATCGTATTTTCCTGTGTTTCTGTTACATTATACAAGTTTACTTTTCTTCTGAAATATTCGATAGAAGTATTCACGAAGATTCTTCTTATCCAGCCTTCAAAAGAGCCATCCCCCCTATATTTGGGAAGATTCTTAAATATTTTAATAAATCCTTCCTGCAAAAGATCACGTGCATCCTCAACATTTCCTGAGTAACGCAGGCAAACAGCATACATTTTAGATGAAAATCGATGGTAAAGCAGTTCCTGCATTTGGCGATTTCCATTAATGCAGCCATCTATTAAGTCGGATTCGGAAAGGATATGGTTGCTTGTAGTATTCAATTTGTTAAAATTCTTTTTTAAATTTTATTTGTTGCTCATATAATCTTAAATGAATGGTAATTAGATACTTATCATTGAGATAGGAAAGCTGCCATTTTTTCTACAGCTTTTTTTCTATGACTAAAGATATTTTTTTCCGGTAGTTCCATTTCTGCAAATGTCTTGTTTGATCCATCAGGTATAAAGACCGGATCATATCCAAAACCACTCTCTCCTCTCTTATATGCAATAATGATGCCCTTACATAATCCTTCGAATTTATATTCAATACCATTCAATACTAAAGATAAAATAGTTCTGAACTGTGCCTTTCGATCAATTGTTCCCTTGAGGTTTGCAAGGAGCTTTTTGATATTATCATCAAAAGAACAATTCTCGCCAGCATAACGGGCACTTTTCACTCCAGGCTCACCGTTTAAAGACATAACTTCCAACCCAGTATCTTCACTAAAACAATCCAACCCCGTAAGTCGATGGATCACAGACGATTTTTCAGTTGCATTTGCTTCAAGTGTATTATATGGTTCGGGAATGTCAATATCAATTCCAGCTTCCTTTAAAGTAATGATCTCGAAATCATTTCCCAGTATTGACCGCATCTCTTCAACCTTATGCTGATTGTTGGTTGCAAAAATTAATATCGACATAGAATTATATAGAAAAAATTTGTTGAAGATTTACCCATAATTGACGTTTCAATTCTTTGTTATTTCCTAACTCCTGGAGAGTAGGTGCTACCATGTAGGTACGTTCATTGAACTGTTGCACCTGGAACATAGGTATATCGAATGGTAATCCGATGGACATAGGAGATACACCAAACATCAATGTTATACGAGGAGACAGCTCATCATTTATCGTATTGTAATTTATGGCAGGTCTTTTGTATAAATTTAATATGGCGATGTCAGCCAAATCCAGTTTGCAAGCAGCTAATATTCCTGTAAGGAAGTTTAATTGCTGATTTGATAAGTAAGAAATATCAGGGTTATTGATTAGAATGATGATGTTTTGTTTATTGCTACCAAGAAATGGCAACGCTTTAGTATTCATGCCTTGCGGAATACTTTCATAACTATTTAAGTCAACAAGACAATCCTTAAACAGATCATGTATAATAAATGGTGGAAGTTGAATATTATCTAAACTCATAAACATACGAATTGAGAGCAGTTTTTTTTGTTTCTTTGTTACAAATTTAATCATATGATAGCAGCTGCAGATTTTAATATTACAAGAGTGGAAAGAAGTAAGCTTAACGAGATGACGCTGGAGAACATTCCCTTCGGGAAATACTTCACCGACCACATGTTGGAAGTAGATTTTGAAGATGGTGAATGGAAAACTGTTGAGATAAAGCCCTATCAACCATTACTTTTATCACCTTCTCTTGCTGCATTACATTATGGCCAGGCGATTTTTGAGGGGATAAAGGCCTATAAAAATCAACTTGGTGAAGCGCAAATATTCAGACCTTTTGAAAACTTTAAACGTTTTAATATTTCTGCAGAAAGAATGCAAATGCCGCAGATCCCGGAAGAAATATTCATGGAAGGGATGAGGCTACTGGTAGAACTGGATCAAAACTGGATACCGCAACAGGAAGATCATTCATTATATATTCGTCCATTCATGTTTAGCAGCGATGAGTTGATCGGTGTAAGACCAAGCGATAAGTATAAATTCATGATTATTCTCAGTCCTACAGGGCCTTATTATAGTGCGCCGATGAGAATTTACGTGGAAGAGAAATATGTTAGGGCGGTGCCTGGAGGCGTGGGTTATGCAAAAGCTGCTGGAAATTATGGGGGTGCCATGTTTGCGACTGCACAGGCAAAGAAAAAGGGATACGACCAGGTATTATGGACAGATGCCTACGAGCATAAGTATGTGCAGGAATGCGGAACCATGAATGTATTTTTCATCATTGGCGACCGGGCTATCACTCCGGATATTGAATCTGGGACTATCCTTGCAGGTGTAACCCGGGATACTACTATTACATTGCTTCGGGAGATGGGATTCAAGGTTGAAGAAAGACCCATAAGTATAGATGACATCGTAGATGCTTATAATGCTGGTATCTTATACGAAGTATTTGGTACAGGCACTGCAGCTACCATTTCGATGATAAAGGAACTGCGGTATAAAGATTTTGTCATGAACTTCGATGTAGATAAATGGCAAACTGCTCCGGCTATCAAAAAAGCAATGACTGATATCAAGGAAGGAAAGGTGGAGGATGTGCACGGGTGGATGACTCGCGTAAGTTCTTAGAACTTAGCACTATATTTAATTTGGAATTTAAAGTCTCCCGGCTTACCTTTGCCGTCCAAAAAATTAAGGTTAAGTAATGCCTACAATTCAGCAATTAGTAAGAAAAGGTAGAGAAATCATCAGAGCTAAAAGTAAATCCAGGGCTTTGGATAGTTGTCCTCAGCGTCGTGGTGTATGTACTAGAGTATATACAACTACCCCAAAGAAGCCGAATTCGGCACTTCGGAAAGTTGCAAAGGTGAGGTTGACCAATAAAATCGAGGTTATTGCTTATATACCTGGCGAAGGACATAATCTGCAGGAGCACTCAATCGTTCTCATTCGCGGAGGCAGGGTAAAAGATCTTCCGGGCGTACGTTATCATATCGTTCGTGGGAGCCTTGATACTGCAGGTGTTAAAGATCGCAAGAAAAGCAGGAGCAAGTACGGAACCAAAAAAGAAAAAGCTAAAAAATAATTGATCATTATAATTTAATAATTATTCCCTTCTGTAATCTGATAATAAAATCAAATGCGTAAAGCACAAGCGAAGAAACTCCCTTTAGCCCCTGACCCAAAATTCAATGATAAGCTTGTAACCAGGTTTGTTAATAATCTTATGTGGGAAGGTAAGAAAAGCGGGGCATACAATATTTTTTACACTGCTCTTGATAGGGTAAACAAAATTACCAATGAAGATGGATACGAGATTTGGAAGCGGGCATTATCTAATGTTACTCCTGCAGTGGAAGTTCGTAGTCGTCGAATTGGTGGAGCTACATTTCAGATCCCTGCTGAAGTTCGTGCTGATAGAAAAATTTCATTGAGCATTAAATGGCTTATTCGTTATAGCCGCGACAGGAATGGTCGTAGCATGGCTGAAAAGTTAGCTAATGAGATTGTTGCAGCAAGTAAGGGTGAAGGTGCAGCATTTAAGAAAAAAGAAGATACTCATCGTATGGCAGATGCAAATAAAGCATTTGCGCATTTCAGAATTTAATATTTTAACCATAACCGAAACAAACTCTTGTCCCTTCCCGTTTTCGGGAGGGGATTTTTAATTGTGAAAACGATGTTATTTACTGCAATTTGATTACCGTTTATGCATTTATTTTCAGTAATTAATTGTAACTTTGCGCCTCCAAAAGCTGGAAGATTTTTTATCACATAGAAAGCCAGGCTCAATAGTAATAGCTATTTTTCTAAGTGCATCTGTGGTAAAGGAACGGTATAATAACTTAATCATTAATAATTAGATAAAAGTCATGGCGGACTTAAGATATCAAAGGAATTTTGGCATAGCAGCACACATTGATGCGGGCAAAACGACAACAACAGAGCGTATCCTGTATTATACAGGTGTTAACCATAAAATTGGTGAGGTTCACGATGGCGCTGCAACAATGGACTGGATGGCCCAGGAGCAGGAGAGGGGAATTACAATCACATCTGCTGCTACTACTTGTTTTTGGAATTTTCCAACGGTACAAGGTGCTAAAATTCCTGACACAAAACAATATAAATTCAACATCATTGATACACCAGGGCACGTAGACTTTACTGTAGAAGTAGAACGTTCTTTGAGGGTACTGGATGGATTACTGGCTTTATTTTGCGCAGTTTCCGGAGTGGAACCACAATCTGAAACTGTATGGCGCCAGGCCAACCGTTATAAAGTTCCCCGCATTGGATTCGTAAATAAAATGGATCGTGCAGGAGCTGATTTTCTTAATGTAGTAAAACAGGTTAAGGAAATGCTTGGTGCTAAGGCCGTTCCATTGCAATTGCCAATAGGTGCTGAAGATGGGTTTAAAGGAGTAGTTGACCTGATCACTATGAAAGGGATAATATGGGACGATGCCACACAAGGTATGACCTATAAGGAAATTCCAATTCCCATAGATATGATTGAGGAAGCGAATGAATGGAGGCAGCATCTTATTGAGGCGGTAGCCGATTATGATCATGCTTTATTAGAGAAATTCTTTGATGATCCAAAGAAGATCTCGGAAGATGAAATACACGAAGCCATAAGGAAAGCCACTATTGATATTTCGATCATACCGATGATGTGTGGTTCTTCGTTTAAAAATAAGGGAGTACAAACTGCCCTTGACGCCATCGTAAGATATTTACCAGGGCCTATGGATCTGGAAGCTGTTAAAGGAATTGATCCTGATACAGGAGAAGAAATTGAACGTAAGCCTGATCCTAAGGAGCCATTTGCTGCTCTGGCATTCAAGATCATGACAGACCCATTTGTTGGACGTCTTGCGTTTTTCCGGACATATTCTGGTCATCTTGATTCAGGATCTTATGTACTTAATACAAGAACAGGAAAAAATGAAAGGATATCACGCATCATGCAGATGCATGCGAATAAACAAAATCCTGTAGATTTTATTGAAGCAGGGGATATTGGTGCAGCAGTAGGGTTTAAAGATATAAAGACAGGAGATACTTTATGCAATAGGAATCATCCGATTATTCTTGAAGCAATGACTTTCCCTGAACCGGTTATTTCGGTTGCTGTTGAGCCTAAAACACAGGCAGACGTTGATAAGATGGGAATGGCAATTGCAAAGCTTGTGGAAGAAGATCCTACATTAAGAGTTAAGACAGACGAAGAAACAGGACAAACTATATTGAGTGGAATGGGTGAGTTGCATCTTGAAATTATTGTTGACAGGATGAAACGTGAATTTAAAGTTGAGATCAACCAGGGCGCTCCGCAGGTTGCTTACAAGGAAGCATTCCAGCATACTATTCAGCACAGGGAGATACTTAAAAAACAAACGGGGGGGCGTGGTAAATTTGCTGATATCATATTTGAGATTGGACCTGCAGATGAAGAGTTTTTAAAGGAAGGAAAAGGAAATTTCCAATTTGTAAATGGATTGTTTGGTGGTTCAATTCCTAAAGAATTTGTGCCAGCCATACAGAAAGGATTTGAAACTGCGATGACTACCGGTGTTCTTGCAGGCTATCCTATGGAGAGTATGAAAGTACGTGTGTTTGATGGATCATTCCACCAGGTTGACTCTGATGCAATGGCATTTGAATTATGTTCAAAACAGGCCTACCGTGAATCAGGACGTAAGGCAAAGCCAGTTTTGCTGGAGCCGATAATGAAAATTGAGGTACTTACACCAGATCAATACATGGGTGATGTTACTGGTGATCTTAACCGTCGTCGCGGCATGCTGGAAGGTATGGATAGCAAGCAAGGCTTACAGGTAATAAAAGCAAAAGTTCCATTGAGTGAAATGTTTGGCTATGTTACACAGCTACGTTCATTATCCAGTGGAAGGGCAACCTCCACCATGGAGTTTAGTCATTATTCTCCGGCTCCAAACAGTATTGCGGAAGAAGTGATCGCCAAGCAAAAAGGTAAAGTAAAAGTTGAAGATTAGCCCTTTGAACTCTTGAAAGAGTCAAAAATAGAACCTTGAATACACACCCCATTCGAAAGAATGGGGTTTTGTTTTTGATGTATTTTCGCATCTATCTAATGCGTATCTTTAAATTGAATTTCTTATTAAGAATATTTTGTTTATGATGACAAATGTTGCAAAGAGGAAACACCTTTTACCTAAATATCTTATTCTTTTTTTAGTACTTTTTACCTCCAGGGCTAATTCTCAGGTTAACCAATTGTGGGGGCTAACATCGCAAGGTGGGGCAAATTCAAACGGGGTACTCTTTTCTTATTTAGTAAGCACCAATACTTTTACAAATCGCAAGGATCTTGTGACAGGCACCGGTACGAATCCGTATGGTGCGGTTGTATTGTTTAATAACAAATTGTATGGAACTACAAGGCAAGGGGGTGTTAATGGATTCGCTCCTTATGATGGAACTTTATTTGAATGGGATGGAGAATTAAGTAAGTATACTGACAAGAAAGATCTAAATAGTGGTAACATTCTTCCACCTCCGACAGGATATTATCCCACTGGGTCACTTGCAGCCTTTGGTACTAAGCTTTATGGTACGACAACAGTCGGTGGTAATTTTTTTACAAATGGAGTAATCTTTGAGTGGGATCCTGCAACCAATATATACACAATAAAAAAAGAATTCACAAACAATTCAGGTGCTGTTCTTGGTAAGAATCCATATGGCAGCCTTGTACTATACAATAATAAGTTTTACGGGATGACTAGGGTTGGAGGTGTAAATAGTCTTGGAGTAATTTTTGCCTGGGATCCGGTTACCAATATTTATAATAACCTATATAATTTTACTGCT
>JADGPY010000180.1 GCA_017882205.1 Chitinophagaceae bacterium | reverse complement strand
TGGGTCTTCTGAATAAACCGGGGGAGCTTCTGGTGCGACACCATCAAGGCTATTTGCAAGCATCAGGCGGTTGTTTCCCCAATAAGGTCCGAAAGCTGGTGCAAATGCAGGAGGTGTAGGAGCCCATAATCCAGCTCCCACTGGTGGAATATAAGGTGCATTAGCATTAGAGGCACCATCAGCCTTCGACCAATCAAAAACTAGCGATGCAACGGCTTTACCAAAATTCGCCGACCGATTGAACTCTGCGGTATCCGTATCCATTTGATAAGCACTTTTCAAAGCATTTTCTAAAGAATCAACTGATGCTTTGTTGGCAATAGAAGCATTGGTAAAAAAATCTCGGGTCATGGCAGCTAAGGCCGCATTTCCGCATTCTGGCCAGTAATAAGCGTGCCCTGGGAGAGTATGTGGCATACCAGGCATATCAGTTAACTGCCCCGACAAACTCTGATACGCGGGCATACCCGGTACCACAGATTCATACAAAGCTATGGCACTGTAGCCAAAATAGCGCTGAGGAGGCACACCTCCAAGAGGCGTTGGATTTGTCCGCATTAAACGCAGTTGTATGTCCATCCATTTAAAAGCTACTTCCGAAGAATAAATTTTTGTTTGTTGCAAGTGACCATGACTGTGGTCACCATTTGCAACCGAAGTGATCTCTTCCAATTTTTGACAGGAATCGAGTAATGCTGTTGCTATTATAATAACGGCAACGAGCGTACCTAACTTTTTCATAATAATTTCTTTTATGGTTAAAAAACAACTTTAATTTATGGGGTAAAGGTAGGCTGTAAAGAATCAACCGGCTTGGTTCAGCAGTTCAACTATATGTCAATACAGGTCATTCTAGTAAGCCTGGACAAAGGGTGAATTTGCTTGACGATTTCAAAGTTCTAATATCTATTTTACTTATTATTCTTAACTTTAGGAATAAAATCTATTTTATTCCTATATTCTAAAATCACCAGCTATGGATCCGATAGATGCAAGTCCACTTGTTGATGGTCTCTTAATGATCCACAAGATCATTTCGCGGGGACTTTTAGTTTCCCTACAGAAATGTGATGAGTATATCAGGAAGCAGGGAATACTACCCGAAGAAGCCGCAGGCTTTTTCACCTATGTATCAACCCTGAAGAAGGTAACACATGCACATCATCTCAGTGAAGATGAAATAGCCTTCCCCTATTTTAAAGATAAAATAGAGGCGCCATACAATCGCCTGAATGAGGACCACATCACTATTTCACATGTTCTGGACAAGATCGACAAGTGTCTTCTGGACTTTTCCTCTGATGGATTAGGCAAGCTTCGCAAAGTTCTGGACGAATTCGACAAACTATGGGTACAACATATTAAAATAGAGGAAGAGAATTTCACGGCACAAAAGGTGCATCAGATAGCAGGAATAAAAGAACAGGTGACGATTGCTAAAAAAATTGGCAGCCATAGCAGTAAAAATGCCGGGCCTGGTCCTCTTGCAGTTCCTTTTTTGGTCTATAATCTTGAAGGAAAGGATCGCGAAGCTTTTATGGAGCACTTCCCCATGATTGTCAAAAAAGTTATTGTTCCAATTATCTGGAAAAGACAGTGGAAGAAGATGAGCCCGTTTCTTCTATAGATCTCGAAACTCATTTCAATCCAAAAATAACTCTTCACCGGTAAATACCGGGTTTCTACCCGTTCCTTTCTTATTTTACAAGCGGGGAAAGTACTTTTGTCTGAAAGCTGAATACTCAATACTATGTTTAAAAATTATTTCAAAACCGCTTTCAGAAATTTGATCCGAAACAGGATTTACACTATTATCAACATATCCGGACTGGCTGTTGGTATTGCCGTTTGTATGATGATCTTTTTCATAATACAATTTCAAACAAGCTTCGATAATTTTCACTTAAAGAAAGATCGCATCTATCGTGTATTAACAGAATATCATCATGCAGATATAGCAAATACCGGAAAAGATATTCCTTTTCCAATGCCCGGTGGATTGAAAACAACTTTTCCCCAAATAGAACAAGTGGCTCCAATTTTTGCAAGCCATGATGATAAATTGCTCATACCTGACGATAAAGGAACAACGATAAAGGCATTTAAAGAAGGTAAAGGTGTATTTTTTACAGATCCTTCATTCTTTAAAATGTTTGATTTCCCGCTACTTGCAGGTTCATATGAATCACTGAAAGATCCCCATAATGTATTGCTTACAAAAGAGATTGCAGAAAAATATTTTGGTGACTGGAGAACAGCACAAGGTAAAATCATTAAGCTGGAAGCAGGCGGTTATATATTTGAGCATGGCACTGAAATATTGAAGGTGTCAGGTATTCTTGCGACAATTCCTGCAAATACAGACTTTCAGCTAAAACTTGTAGTGGCTTATGGAACAGGTTTTACCGGAAGTCTTATAGCAAAGTCCACCGATTGGCAGGATAGAACGAATTCTGGTTTTGGTTGCTATGTACTAATGCCGCCTAAAATTTCAATTGAAAATTTTAATCAACAGCTAGGTGCATATTCAAAACAAGTTCAATCGTCTGAAAATAATGATAATCATATCATTCAGCCGTTGAATGCCGTTCATTACGACACGCAAACGGGTGATTACAGCAACAAGACAATCAGCCGCCAACTACTTAATGTTTTATGGCTTATCGCTGGATTCATCCTGTTAATTGCCTGCGTCAATTTTATCAATCTTTCCACTGCACAAGCTGTTAATCGTTCGAAAGAAGTCAGCATAAGAAAAGTTATGGGAAGTAAAAAATCTCAATTGCAAATCCAGTTCATTATCGAAACATTTTTGATTGTAATAAGTGCTGTGATACTTGCAAGTGTCATCACAATTCTTGCATTGCCTTATATAAATCAACTTTTGGAACTTTCGCTTTCATTCAACATACTTAGCAATCCTGCAATTATTCTATTTCTATTGATTGCAACAATTGTTGTAATCGCACTCGCCTGTTTTTACCCTTCTATTGTTTTATCACGTTTTAACCCTGTTAGTGTTTTAAAGAGTAGACTAACAGCCAATACTGTAAAAGGAATTTCATTAAGAAGAGGATTGGTAGTGTTTCAATTCATAATTGCACAGACTCTGATTATCGGAACACTCATCATTGTAAGGCAAATGAATTATTTTATGGATCAACCGCCAGGCTTCGATAGAGAGGCAATTATAAATGTTCCGTTCCGTGTAGATACTGTCTGGTTTCGAAAGGTGGATTATTTAAGGCACCAGTTACTGTCAGTAAGCGGAGTGCAGGCAGTATGCTTCAGTTCAAACACTCCGGTTGAAGATGGCAATGATATGTGGAGCACATTCAAGTTTGATCATTCAGGAAAAGAAGCAGATTTTAAGGCTATTACCAAATTCGCCGATAACGAATATGTGCCGGCTTATAAATTGCAGCTAATAGCGGGAAGAAATTTGCATACTTCTAACATGACAAGGGAATTTTTAGTGAATGAGTCGCTTATGAAAGGCCTGGGAATAAAAAACCCTGATGAAATATTGAATAAAGAAATAAGCATATGGGGTGATCGTATAAAATGTCCTGTCGTAGGCGTATTGAAAGATTTTAATGACAGGTCTTTTCGCAATGATCTTGCGCCATTGCTTATTACCACAAACATCACCATGTACAGCCAGGCAGGAATAAAACTTGATACGAAGAACATTGCTTCTACACTGCAATCAGTCAAAACAATTTGGGAGCAAACATTGCCTAACTTTGTTTATGAATACAGGTTCCTTGATGATAAAATTGAAGGATTTTACAAACAGGAAAGCCAGTTAGCTCAGTTGTATAAAATTTTTGCTGCAATCGCCATATTTCTTAGCTGTCTTGGATTATACGGCTTAGCCTTATTCATGGCTGTTCAGAGAACAAAAGAAGTTGGGATTCGTAAGGTACATGGTGCCAGCGCAGGGAATATTGCTTATTTGTTTTCAAAAGAATTTATCATGCTCATTGCAATCGCTTTTGCAATTGCTACACCCATCGCATGGTATTACATGCAAAACTGGCTGCAGGATTATGCTTATCGTATCGATATCAGTTGGTGGTTATTCGCTGCAGGCGGGCTTACAGCTATAATAATTGCACTTGCAACAATAAGTTTCCAGGCAATTAAAGCTGCGTTTGCAAACCCGGTGAATAGCCTACGCGCAGAATGATCTTCGGCTATCAAAGAAAGCCTGCGCTCAGATAAGCTACAGCCTTAAGCTTATGAATTAAAGATGTTTTCAACAATGGATAGTTCTGAATACTTAAATTTGTAATGAAATTTGTTTTTAAAGATTCAATGAGGAAAGAGACAAAGGAAAGAACGACCAGGATCATTATCCACATCCTGGTTTGGGCCATAATTATTGTCCTGCCAATTTACTCCGCAAGAAGATTCCGGATGGGAAGTAATTTCCTGCTGACCTACTACACTTTCACAATAATCAGCGGTCTTATTTTTTACATCAATTACCTTTACCTTGTTCCAGAGCTATTCTTTCAAAAAAAAAGGTATAAGTATTATTTAACTACACTGGGTCTTGTTTTCTGCTTTTATTTCATCTCTGACTTTGCTAATGAAAAAGTTTTCAGTTATATAAATAGAGATGCCGGCGTGGAAGAGTTAAACAGGGTACCCGGTGAAGAGCGGAGACCACCAAGACTACCCCGGATTGCATTCATCAGGATCCCTATTCCTCATGCCCAAATCATCGGATACGCATCATCATCACTTTTTATGGTTTTTCTTTCGCTGGGACTCCGGGTGCTTGAGCGCCAGTCAAAAATCGAAAAGATGCAGGAAGAGATGGAAAAAGCAAAGCTCAACGCAGAGCTTGCTCTTCTAAAAAACCAGATCAGTCCTCATTTTTTCTTCAATACCCTAAATAACATCTATTCACTTAGTACAATCAGCCCGGAGGATTCACGAACCGCAATATTGAAGCTTTCAAAAATGATGCGATACCTCCTTTACGATTCGGAGGATGGTGATACGAAACTCAGCAATGAGATAGAACTTATGACAAACTATATTGATCTTATGAAACTCAGGCTTGAGGAGAATTATAACCTGAAAGTAAAGGTCCCCGATGAATACAAGGATTTCACAATACCACCGCTCCTCTTTATTCCCTTCATTGAAAATGCTTTCAAGCACGGTGTTAGCTTCCTTGAGGATTCATTCATCGACATATTTATGGCTACTTCCGATAACACCATAATATTCAGAACCTTTAACAGTATATCCAAGTCCGTGGCCGAAACAGGTCTTGAATCCTCAGGCATTGGTTTGAATAATGTCAGGAAACGCCTCGATCTGCTGTTTCCAGGCAAATATGATCTGCAACTAAATCAAACCGATAATACCTTCGAAGTATTGTTAAAAATCCAGGTGACCTCATGATGACAATTGCAGCAGTTGATGACGAACCTCTGGCTCTCCAGCTGATTACCAGGTACATTGAAGAAACGCCGGAGCTGTCGCTTCTCGGAAAGTTTAAAAATCCTCTTGATGCGGCAGTCTTCCTGAAGGAGAACAGTGTTGATATTCTACTGCTCGATATTCAGATGCCGGAGCTGAATGGAATAGAATTCGCCAGACAAATGGCCCGGGGACCAAAAGTGATCTTCACTACAGCATATAAGAAATATGCGATAGAAGGTTTCAAGCTTGAAATAGTGGATTACCTGGTCAAACCTTTCAGTTACCAGGATTTTCACAAGGCAATTCAACGGGCTAAAAAAATTATCAATCTAGAAAAGAAATCCTACGAGAATATCGGGTCAAACAACGAATTCCTGTACCTGAAGTCTAATTACAAGATCAAAAGATTAAAATTCAATGATATTCAGTACATAGAAGGATTTAACGACTATGTAAGGATCCATGCCCTTTCTTACCCTGAACCTATTCAGTCCCAGATCACACTCAAGGTACTCGAAGCCAAACTGCCTGCCGGAAAATTCATGAGAATTCACCGCTCGTTCATAGTGAATCTTCATATGGTGGATACCATTGACAGGGGCAGAATTGTATTTGGTAGGGTTTATATTCCCATTGGCGATCAGTATAAGGAGAAATTTGAAGATTATCTCAAAAAGAACTTTTTATAGCTCAGGAATTTTTGTTTCCACGGGCCGCTTCCCGGATAAACAGTTTTTGATCACACCCCTGCAACCCTGCGTTTGTACTCTTCCAATGCCGCATCTAATCTTTCTCTGGAGGTTGTATCTCCAGGTACATTATGAGATGGATGTATGTAAAGCTCAACACCTCTGTCAGCTAATATTTCTGCAACAGTAGTTATTGTCATCCAAACGCAGGTAATAAAAGCCATCGTTGAAACAGGCCCTATCTTATCGCGGTGATTCTTAAGAGTAACCGAAGCATCCTGCAAGGGAGCACATGTGTCAACAACAATATCAGCCAGATCAAAAATTGTCTTCCCGCATGAGTGTCTTGTCTGTTTTCCTTTAG
>JADGPY010000179.1 GCA_017882205.1 Chitinophagaceae bacterium | reverse complement strand
ATTGGAACCAGGCGGGGCTGGATAAAACCGTGGTAGGGTTTTACATTGAGTTTTTTGTAACGTTCAAGGATTTCTTTGTGCAAGACAGGATCTACTTTTACGCCATATGTTTCCACCAGGTTTTTACCTGCATTGAAATCACCCTCAGACTTTATCCTCTGCATCTCCCTAAGTAATTGTCCGAAAAGATTTCTAAGTTTATTATAGTCATTGATCCGCACATAGGTATGACCGTTAGCCTTAACAAACTCTACTACTTTATCTTTCTTGCCCTTTTCGTAGACCCAGCGGGCATTTGTTTGCCGGTTACGCATATGCGCTTCTTCAAGTTGCTCTCCTGGTTTTAACCTCGTAAGCTGGGTCATCAGTCCATTCATCATATAACTATCGTACTCTGTCATACCAACCTCCTGCGAAGGTGAAACACCTATGTCAATCAATTTTTGGTCCATGATATAGTATAAACCAACAAGGTCTGCACGTGCCTCTTCGAGGGTGGAAGCATAATTCTTCAAGGTCTTATCTGTTGTTTGAACTCCTGGATTTAATTGTCCCGAAGCATGGCCGATACATTCGTGCATGTCTGTTAAAAGATCGGCAGCAAGGTTGCCAAACTTTTTCATTCTTTGTTTAACCGAATCATTCAAAGCAAATTCATCTACCAGTCCACTCTTTGAACTCGCCACATTGTAAGAATAAATAATATTGCTTAACGCTACAGACTTGGAACCATGATCTTTCCTGATCCACTCTGCATTGGGAAGGTTAATACCAGTTGGTGTATTGGGAGCTGCGTCACCAGCTTCTGCAATTACAGTAATGGCTTTGGCCGTAATCCCTTTCACGTTTTTCTTTTTGTGTTCGGGCATCATGGGAGAATTATCTTCAAACCATTGTGCCTGGTCAGCAATAGCTTTAATTCGTTTCGTTGCTTCCATATCTTTCATTGACACAATACTTTCATAGCTTCCTTTTTT
Organism: Chitinophagaceae bacterium; assembly: GCA_017882205.1. Classification (GTDB taxonomy): domain Bacteria; phylum Bacteroidota; class Bacteroidia; order Chitinophagales; family Chitinophagaceae; genus Ginsengibacter. The sequence goes on along the minus strand of JADGPY010000179.1, from coordinate 3,741 downwards.
CCCGATAGGATCAAGATACACTTCAATGAAACCATTTACTACATCAAGACGGCTGTTAACGTCTTTGACCCAGGCAATGTTGTAGTCATCGAAAGTTGCCAGATCTCCTGTTTTGTAGTATTGAATCAATAATAACAAAGCATTTTTCTGCTCTTCATTTTCTGCAACATCTGCGGCCTTCTGTAACCAGCCAGTAATTTTTTCAATTGCAGACGAATACATTCCTCCCACTTTCCAAACTTTCTCTACCAGGCGGCCGTTCACTTTCATTAATTTGCTGTTAAGTCCCCATGAAGGTGCATTTCCTTTAATATCAGCCTGTGAATAGAAGCCCTCCACTTCCTTTTGTGTTGCCCCTTCGTAAAAATTAACCGAGGACATTGCAACATTGTCAATATTCGCTCTAAGGTCTACTACTTTAGGTTCAACTTTCAAATCATACACTATAGGTTTAATTCGATTTAAAAAGCTTGTTACACTCTCTCCCGAATCTTTTGGAAGCTGGGAGGAATCGCTGGCTTTTACTAATCCTGCAAAATATTCAAATGAACATTCCGGAATAAATTTTTCATTACTGTAATGATGATGATTGCCATTGCTAAACCATACACGGCCACAATATTCCTGGAACTTTTTCCAATCAGGATTTGCACTATCTCCATGATAAGCGCCATAGGCTGCTTCAAGTGCTTTACGAAGCATGAGGCCATATTTACTTTTCTGATCATAGATAATATCTCTTCCCGACAAGGCAGCTTCATATAGATAATATGCAAGCTGCTTTTGTGGAGTACTTAAGTCTTTAAAGCCAGGAACCTGGTAACGGAGTACTTGAATATCAGCAAATGATTCTGCTTCAAATTTAAAGGTTGAATCATAGCTGACAGGTGCTATTGTATCTTTTTCACGCAGGTCATTAGGCCTTGCAGGTGGAACAGTAGTATTATCATTATTGCACGAAGGCAGGATATAAAAAAATACTATGATGCAGAGTAGAATTGTTGATTTGCATTTCATGGCGAAGATTTTGGGAAGATAAAAGTAGGGGAAAAACCAGTTCGGGCGAAGCGAGAAAAGAATTACATAAATCCATAATCCAATACTCTTCTTAAGTATACTTTATCTATGAATACCCATGTCACTTCGTAACTGCCGGTATTATCCTTACAAAAAATATAGAGATAAATCCGGTGACCATCTTTGGAACGGTAAATGCCATTCGTACTCTTTTGAGCCCCAGAATTTAAATAGCTGAAGTTTAGATTGTAGAGATCAGAGTATGCAGTTGGGGGAATAGCAATACTATCCTTACCTATTACCATTGTTACCTTGTTGACATAATTTTTAGGAACTTTTCCATATCCTCCATAGTAAGTTTTCCTATCAATTTTGATCAGGTATTTTTCATCATAGTCCAATTTGTGTTTAGTAGGTACAAATAGAGCAGTGCTCACTGTTGCTTTCATTCCATCACCTTCAAAGGTCATAAAGTTAGGGCCAACGGCAGTAAAAGGGATCTTGTAAATATCTCCTTTCCCAACGCTTTCATCAATGCCCGCCATGGTAAAAGAGGCAAGTTCTGAACGCATATCTTTTTGCTGGATCTTGAGCACAGTCTCAGTTTTTCGCCTTGTGTCTGTCATATCGTCGTTAGATTGAGCATTGACAGAATAGCATAATACGATACACCAGGAAAGTATAAAAGTTTTCATATTGATTAACTCTGGAACTCTTAAAATTAGGAGAATCAAGGTTAAAGAAAATAGAAATTCTTTTTATTTACATTACATTTTGAATCTTTAGTTTAGATTTTATGAAATATATTTCATTCATTTTTGTTTTAATAATGAGCTTTTCACTCAAATCTGTGGCCCAGGATGAATATTCAAATTATCCTGTTTATAATGGCAATGACCCCGGAGTGCATTACTCCCATGAAAAAACTTTATTTAAGATATGGGCACCCAAAGCCTCAGCGGTGAGTGTACGATTATACAGTACAGGTAATGGAGGTGAAGCCAGAAAGACCGTTAGTATGAAAAATGGGAAGCACGGAACATGGGAAGCGACTGTTACGGGAGATATAAAGAACCAATACTATACTTTCCAGGTATTCCAGGAAGGCAAAGAGTTATTAGAAAGTCCTGACATTTATGCCAAAGCTGTGGGCCTTAACGGCAAACGCGGAATGGTTGCAGATCTTGATGCAACCAATCCCGGGGATTGGAGTAAAGATAAAAGGCCTCCACTCAAAAATTTTACTGATATCATCATTTACGAGTTGCATATCCGTGATATTTCAATAGATCCGAACTCAGGCATAAATCATAAAGGAAAATTCCTGGGCCTTACCGAAACGGGTACAAGAAGCAAAGAGGGCGAAACTACTGGCCTGGATCATCTTAAAGAATTAGGAATAACACATGTACACCTGCTGCCCTCTTTTGATTTTAATTCTGTGGATGAATCTACTCCTGAGCTAAACAAATATAACTGGGGATATGATCCATTGAATTATAACGTACCCGAAGGAAGCTATTCTACCAATCCTTCCGATGGCAATGTGCGTATACGCGAGTTCAAGAAAATGATCAAGACCCTTCATGAAAATGGCTTAAGGGTAATCCTTGATGTAGTTTATAATCATACAAGTAATGGGGACAAATCCTATTTCAACCAATTTGTTCCAGGTTATTTTTATCGTCATAAGGCCGACGGATCATATTCTAACGGAACAGGTTGCGGTAATGAAACTGCTTCTGAAAGACCTATGATGAGAAATTTTATGAAGTGGTCTGTTGCTTACTGGGCAAAAGAATATCATATAGATGGATTTCGATTCGATCTTATGGGCGTACATGATATCGAAACTATGAACCAGATCAGCGAAACCCTGCATAAAATAGATCCAACTATTTTTATTTATGGAGAAGGCTGGACTGCAGGCAATAGTCCATTACCGGAAGAACTTAGAGCGATAAAGAAAAACACATACAAACTTAAAAATATAGCTGCCTTCTCCGATGATTTACGCGATGGAGTTAAAGGCAAATGGAATGATGTAAAAGCAAAGGGATTTGTAAGTGGCGCAACAGGTAAGGCGGAGAGTATTAAATTTGGAATCGTTGCTGCTACCCAACATCCACAGGTTAATTATAAAAAAGTTAATTATTCTAAAAGCGCCTGGGCTGCTGAGCCTTCTCAATGCATCAATTATGTTTCCTGCCATGATGATAATACCTTGTATGATCGTTTACTATTGTCAAATCCCACTGCATCGGAAGCTGATATTATCAAGATGGACAAACTGAGTAATGCAATTGTATTAACATCTCAGGGGGTTGCATTTCTTCACGCTGGTGAAGAAATGCTGAGAACAAAATATGGGGTTGCGAATTCTTTCAATTCCCCCGATTCTATTAACCTGATAGATTGGAGCAGAAAGAAAAAGTATAAGGAAGTATTTAACTATTATAAAGGATTAGTGGCACTTCGAAAAAATCATCCCGCCTTTAGGATGCCTTCTACAGAAATGATTCAAAAACATTTAAAGTTTATTGAAACCAAAGATTCTCTTATTATTGCTTACCAGTTAACTGATCACGCCAATGGTGATCGGTGGAAAGATATCCTGGTACTATTTAATGGAAGTAGCAGTTCTAAAAAGATAATGATTCCAAAAGAAAGATGGAAGATTGTAGTTAATGGAAATGAAATTAATGAAAAGGGGATTGGAAATAT
>JADGPY010000178.1 GCA_017882205.1 Chitinophagaceae bacterium | reverse complement strand
TATCCATATTATTACTTGCGCCGAATTTCCTTCATATAAGCCTGGAGAAAACTCCTATATATGATCACAAAGAAAAGTTTGACCCCTCCCTCTCTACTATTAATTCAGTAAACGTCCTGGTTAATATAGCTGATAGCATTGCCAAGAAAAACAACATTAAGCAGGGAACATTAGCCTATGCAAGAACAGTTTCAACAATTTTAAGGAACCGGTTTTATCATGGCTTTTCACAATATCCCCTGAACGAAAACTGGATTGCTGCTGTAGGCGAACATTTTTTTGGTTTTGGCCTTGCTTCAATTGTAAAGCCTGATGATATTTTGAAATATAGTTATGGCGGATGCTCACAACAGACGATTGTTTTGATGGAGGTAATGAAAAGAAAAAATATTTCTTATAGAAGCGTTGGTTTTCCTCATCACTATGCAAGTGAGCTAAACTTTGATGGAAACTGGTATTTCTTTGATCCGAATATGGAACCAGCCATGAACGATAGCCAACGTCTTGAAAACAGGTGGAATTGCTGCGCCGATAGCCTGAAAAAATATTATGATACCGCCCGCTTTAAGGATCTTGACTGGAAGTTTGGAAAAAAACTTCATGTTACACTAGGCAAAGAAAATACCGTTCCCGCCCCAAAAGCTGAGATATTTCAGAATGTAACAAAATATCTTTCAAAAGGAATTTGGCTAATTCCGCTGTTTTTTGCGTTTAGAAAACGGCGGTCGGGGCGCTATTAGCGACCTGAACGCTAAAGCATTCAATACCGTTAACGCCATCCTTCATATTAAGCATTAGCGCTCAGGTCGCTAATAGCGCCCCGACCGACGCCCCGACCGCTTCTTAAAAACTTTTCTCCTCTTTAGTAATTACCTTATTTATTTTTGATGTCTCATCAAAAATTAATTCTTTTGTCAGTTCCAACCATTCAAAGCAAACTCCCAAATATTGGTGAAACCATTTTCACCGTCATGAGTTCATTGGCTGTTGAATATAAAGCCATAAATCTTGGACAGGGATTCCCGGATTATCCAATGAGCGATGAACTAATAAGCCTCGTAAACTTTCATATGAAAAAAGGTCATAACCAATATGTCCATATGAATGGTTTACCTCTTCTAAGAAAGGTGATTGCAGAAAAAGTATGTAGGCTTTATAAGCAGCAGATCGACCCCGAAGAAGAGATCACTGTAACTCCCGGCGGAACTTATGCTATTTATACAGCTTTGACCACAGTACTGAAGCCTGGTGATGAAGTGATTGTTTTTGAACCAGCATACGATAGCTATATTCCTAACATTGAGATCAATGGCGCAGTGCCAATCCTGATCCCACTTACACTTCCGGATTATAAAATAGATTGGGTTGAAGTAAAGAAGCAGATAACTCCAAAGACCAGGATGATCATGTTAAACTCGCCCCATAATCCAACAGGCAGTGTTTTGCGACCCGAAGACCTGGCTAAATTAGAAGAGTTAGTAATTGAAACTAATATCTTTATTGTAAGCGATGAAGTTTATGAACACCTGATCTTTGATGGGATACAACATGAGAGTATTTTAAAATATCCTGAGCTATATAAACGAAGCTTCGTTTGCTTTTCTTTCGGAAAAGTTTTTCATTGTACTGGTTGGAAGTTGGGCTATTGTATCGCACCTCCAGCGCTGATGAAAGAGTTCAGGAAGGTTCACCAGTTTAATTGTTTTTCATGTAATTCGCCCATGCAATTTGCAGTGGCAGATTTTTTACGGGAAGAAGAATCATATAATTCGGTGGGAATTTTCTTGCAGAAGAAAAGAGATCTCTTTCTTCATCTTATGCAACAAACCAGGTTCAAACCAATTCCATCACATGGAAGTTATTTTCAATTGTACAGTTTTTCAGAGTTGAGCGATGAATCAGAAAGAGACCTGGCAATACGTTTGACAAAAGATTATGGTGTGGCCACAATTCCTACATCTGCATTTTATAAAAACAGCAAAGATGATAAAGTGCTGAGATTTTGTTTTGCAAAGAAAGATGAAACATTGGAGGAGGCAGTAAACAGATTGAATAAACTGTGACTTTGTGGCTAAAACCATTTCTTAAGAATAAATTACAAACCATAACTGCGACTAATCTCAAGCATACGCTGAATAGGTTTTAAGGCAGCTAACCTAACCTGTTCATCCATGATGATTTGAGGTTCTTCATATTCCATGCAGAGATATAGTTTCTCCAGGGTATTCAACTTCATATATGGACAATCATTGCAAGCGCACATATTGTCCGGCGGTGCAGGAATAAACGTTTTATAAGGAGATTGCTTTTGCATTTGATGAAGAATGCCGGTTTCAGTAGCTACTATATATTCCATGGCGCTATCTTCTTTACTGAACTTCAACAATGAGGTAGTACTTCCAATGTAATCAGCTAGTCTTAGAACAGGTTCTTCGCACTCCGGATGAGCTATCACCTTAGCTTTAGGATGCCTGATCTTTAATTTAGTTATTTTTTCCATGCTGAAGATCTCATGAACGATGCAGGCCCCGTTCCATAGTATCATGTCCCGCCCGGTCTTTTTTATTAAATATGCCCCCAGGTTTTTATCAGGCGCAAAAATAATTTTCTGCTCTTTAGGTAAACTTTCTATTATCTTTTCGGCATTGGAAGAGGTGCAGATTATATCGCTCAGTACTTTTATATCAGCAGAGCAATTGATGTAGCTAATGACGATATGGTCTGGATATTTTTCTTTGAACTTTCGAAATAATTCACGAGGTGCGGAGTCTGCCAAAGAACATCCGGCGTTAAGGTCAGGTAGTAAAACTTTCTTTCCAGGATTAAGGATCTTTGCGGTTTCTGCCATGAAGTGTACCCCGGCGAATACGATGATATCGGCGTCTGTCTTTTCAGCTTTTTGAGCAAGCCCAAGACTGTCACCGATAAAATCTGCCACATCCTGTATATCTGGTTCCTGGTAGTAATGGGCAAGTATGATAGCATTTTTTTCTTTTTTAAGTCGTTCGATTTCTGCGAAGAGATCCAAGTTAACATCAATATCCAAATCTAAAAAACCTTTCTTGCCTATGTTTGCCCTGGCCTCCTCAATGTTAATATCTGCCATAGTATTTAGTATTAATACATTATTTATATAAAGGTTTATTACTATTATGTATGTGAATTTGTGGAAAGTAATTTTTTAAATCTGTTGATAAATTTTAAAACCCAACTTATACACTATCGTTCACATACAATCCACATAGTATTTAGTAGCACCAATAGGCAAAGGTCGAGTTTATCTACATACGTGCATAAAAAGGAATGAGGAAAAAATTAATGGAAATATTTTTAGGAACTATGTTAGTAGAGATAGAACAAAATGTGCTTTAATTCTAAGATTCTCCCGTTTTTATGTTTTCGCTGATAGTTAGCGGGAAGTTGTAAAGATAATTTTATTAAAAAAAGCTGGTTACTAACCTAAAATCTAATTTTTCCACAGCCCATTGTTGAAAGAAATTTTTGCGCTATTATAAAATTATTACATAAAAGGCCTACTGTACTTATTATACCGACGTTTTCCACTTGTTCCTATCTAATTTTTAACCTATTTTTGCCGTCCTTATTTAAAAACAAAGGAAAAGTAAAACATGTCTATCATTCAGAACATTCGTGATAAAGGAGCTGCTATTGTTATAGGAGTAATTTCGTTAAGCCTTATTGGCTTTTTATTAATGGATGCAAGAAGTGGCGCAAGCAAGGGAATGTTTGGCGGTAATAGCACTACTATAGGATCAGTAAATGGCCAATCCATTGAGCTTGAGGATTTTAGTACTAAGGTAAAAGCGGCCGAAGCACAATATCAAAATACCAATGGAGGGGTTATTCAACAAATCAGGCAGGGTATATGGGACCAAATGGTTGGTGAGAAAATCGTGACATCTGAGTTCAATAAACTCGGATTTGCTTTTACCGCAAAGGAAATGAGCTCCATAATGTTTAGTAATGATGCTCCACAGGCTTTAAAGCAAAATTTCACCGATCAGCAAACAGGGCAATACGATATAGCTAAAGCACAACAGTGGTGGGCTCAGACAAAACGTGTCAATAATGAAGAGCAAAGATCAGCGATTAACGCACAGATCATCGACCCGATGAAGATAGGTGCCCTGTATAATAAATATACTTCCATGATCAATGGTAGTGTATATGAACCTTCATGGATGACCGCTAAATTAACTGAAGAAACAAAGTCTTTTGCTAATATATCTTTTGTGGCTGTTCCATATACGGTTATTAGTGACAGCGCTGTCACAGTAACTGATGGGGATATTGAAAAATACCTGGAAAAGAATAAGGCAAAGTATAAGCAGGAAGCAGGAGTTATGATTTCTTATGTATCTTTTAGTTCAGCTCCAAATCAGAAAGATAGTGCCAGGGCAAAGGATGTAGTGCTAAATTTGAAATCAGCCCTCGCAGCAGATACAAATTCAAAAGCATTTATAGCAAGGAATACTTCTGCAATCAACTTTTTTGATGGCTATACACTTAAATCCAAGATCCAGGTGCCAAATAAAGATTCCATCATGGCCCTTCCTGATGGAAGTGTTTTTGGCCCTTACATTGATGGAGGAAACTATGTTTTAGCGAAAAAGATATCTTCTAAAATTTTACCAGATAGCGTTAAATGCAGGCATATATTATTAGGAACCAGCAATCCACAAACACAGGAAGCCACCATGCCAGATAGTATTGCAAAGAGAAAAGTTGATAGCATAGAGGCAGCCATAAAGGGAGGCGCAGATTTTGATGCATTAGAAGCAAAATACTCCACAGACCAGGCAGCTCATAAAGATAAAGGCGTTATGACCTTCGATATTGCGACTATCCAGGGTGATAATTTCGCAAAGGAATTTGCAGACTTTTTACTAAATGAAAAAGGAGAAACAAAAAAGGCCGTTAAAACACAATTTGGCTGGCATTATATAGAGATCTTAGATAAAAAGAATCCTGAGCCTGCCTACAAAGTAGCGTATATGGCAAAAGAGATCGTTCCGAGCGATGAAACAGTAAACACCGCTAATGGCGGCGCTACCAAACTCGCAGGACAAGCAAGAGATCTTAAAGCATTTGATGAATATGTTAAGAAAAATGGCCTTAAAAAAACAGATGTACCTACCCTTATAAAGGAAAATGATTTTGCATTAGGTGGTTTAAATGATGCGAGGCAGGTAATAAAATGGGCTTTTGATGCCAAAGAAGGTGATGTATCCAACGAACCATTTACTGTGGGCACCGAGTATATTGTTCCGGTGGTAACTAAAAAAGTTAAAGAAGGATTACCTGATGACAAGTCTGGACGTACTATGATTGAAAACCTTGTACGTAATCAGAAAAAAGGGGAGGAGATTAAGAAAAAATTAAATAATCCATCTACATTGGAAGCAGCAGCAGCAGTGTACCAAAAACCGGTGCTTCAATCAGGTGCTGATTCAACATTAACCTTCAACGCGTTAATTATTAATGGTGTGGGAAATGAACCAAAGGTTGCCGGCGCCTCTTTTAATAAAGAATTCCAAACCAAAGTTTCTCCACCCATCGCTGGAAATACCGGGGTATTTGTTATAAAGGTAAATAGTATAAACAGCAAACCTTCCGATCCCCCACAGATTGCTCAGCAACAAAAAGAGCAAAGGGTAAGTCAGCAAAAACAACAGGAATCTGGTAACTCTTTCACTGCATTAAAAAAGCTTGCGGATATTAAGGATAAACGAAGCAAATTCTTCTAATGAAATAATTAGTAAAAGGATAACCTGAAACACTGAAATTCGCATTATGCAATTTGAGCGTAAAGACATCCCTGCTGAGCAACTGGTTCATTTATACAGAAACCTTCTATTGCCCCGGATGATCGAAGAAAAAATGTTACTCTTATTACGCCAGGGAAAGATATCCAAATGGTTCAGCGGAATTGGCCAGGAAGCAATATCAGTAGGTGTAACAATGGCTATGCACCTGGACGAATGGATCATGCCTCTTCACCGGAATCTTGGGGTATTCACTTCACGCAACATGCCTATAAATAAATTATTCAACCAGTGGCAGGGTGCGCAGGGTGGATACAGCAAGGCTAGGGAGAGAAGCTTTCACTTTGGCAGCAATCCACATCATATCTGTGGAATGATCTCTCACCTCGGACCACAATTAGCCATCGCTGATGGGGTGGCACTGGCATACAAGTTAGGCAATAAGCAAAAAGCTTGTGCAGCCTTTACCGGTGATGGCGGAACCAGTGAAGGAGATTTTCATGAAGCCCTCAATGTTTCTGCAGTCTGGGATCTCCCTGTGATATTCATAATCGAGAATAATGGATATGGCTTAAGCACCCCGGTAAATGAACAATACCGCTGCGAAAGTCTTGTGGATAAAGCAAAAGGGTATGGAATGGAAGGGGTAAAGATCGACGGGAATAATATTCTTGCTGTTTACGATACGGTCAAAGGGGTAAGAGATTATTGCATACAAAACCAGAAGCCATACCTCATTGAGTGTATGACATTCAGAATGCGGGGTCATGAAGAAGCAAGTGGTACCAAATATGTTCCACCACAACTTTTTGCGGAATGGCTGGAGAAGGATCCGATTGTTAATTATGAAAAATATTTGATCAGCCAGGGAGTATTAACGCAAGTATCGGCCGCGGCTATACGCAATGAATTCAAGTTATTGATAGAAGCAGAATTAAAGATTGGCTATGAATCATCAGGGATCAATGTAGACACTAAAGAGGAATTAAAAGATGTATATGCACCGCGGGTTGCAGGGATAAGAGAGAAGGCGTCAGGTGAAAGAACTGAAAAGCGTTTTGTTGATGCCATCAAAGAAGGCTTGCATCAATCATTGATAAAACATCCCAACCTGGTACTTATGGGACAGGACATCGCAGAATATGGTGGGGCATTTAAAATGACAGAAGGGTTTGTGCAGGAGTTTGGAAAGGAAAGAGTTCGCAATACCCCATTATGTGAGAGCGCGATCGTGGGTGCAGCATTGGGATTAAGCCTTGAAGGATACAAAAGCGTGATGGAAATGCAATTTGCAGATTTCGTTACCGTAGGCTTCAACCAGATCATTAATAATCTTGCAAAGATTCATTACAGATGGGGGCAAAATGCGGATGTAGTTATACGTATGCCTACTGGCGCGGGCGTGGGAGCAGGGCCTTTTCACAGCCAGAGCAATGAAGCCTGGTTTGTACATACTCCAGGACTGAAAGTTGTATATCCTTCAACGCCTGAAGATGCTAAAGGACTGATGATCGCCGCGATCAATGATCCCAACCCGGTACTATTTTTTGAGCATAAAGCATTGTATCGAAGCGTAACCGGAAGCGTGCCTGTTAATTATTACGAGACTGAAATAGGCAAGGCACGTCATGTGCGTTCTGGTGTAGACGTTAGTGTTATTACATACGGTGCAGGGGTTCATTGGGCAATAGAATATGCGGATAAAAATCCACAGGTATCAATAGATATTCTTGACCTGAGGACATTATTACCGTTGGATTATGATGCGATCAAAGCTTCTGTAAAACGTACGGGTAAGGTGCTTCTTCTTCATGAAGACACATTGATAGGTGGCATTGGTGGCGAGGTAGCAGCATGGATCGCACAATATTGTTTTGAATGGTTGGATGCACCTGTCATGCGATGTGCCTCGCTTGATACACCTGTTCCATTTAATCTTGAATTGGAAAAAAACTTTTTAGCAAAATCAAGGTTAGAAGAATCTATTAAAAAACTTATTAACTACTGATAAACCCAAGGCTTTAACCTTGGGTCTGGAGGCTTGAGCCTAATGTCATTTAATTAAGGAATAGCCTGTGTTATTTGACCCCATGCCGAATTAATGCAATTCCAAATTCCAGTGAAATGGTAAGTAAACTTTATAACCTAATTTAAAAACGAGGCAAATGAATTTTCTAAAACAAATGTTATTCGTATATATATTTTTAAATATTGTCAATAATACCATTGCACAAAATACCTTCTTTGAAAAAATTGAATATGCATCTTTTGATGCTATGTCTGCGAAGTCAAGACATAAAGATCATATTCAAATAGATCTTTACTATAGGATTGATAAAAGTGGGTTAATTACCATATTAGATGATGATAATTACCAAAACACGCTTACGTTTAATACTTATCAATTAAGTATAGTCCAATTAAAAAAGATCAATTCGATTTTTAATTACACAAAGCATCTGAAGGATTATGTAATGAGAAAAAATTTAGATAATGATGAATTTTTTCAAGGTACGTATAAGTTCCTTTCAGTCAATTACCGGAATGGTCGTAAAGATAGTTTATGCTTTATTGTTCCATTTATGTCGAATGATTTTCAGGATGTCTATCACATGTTAGATTCCGTTTAT
>JADGPY010000177.1 GCA_017882205.1 Chitinophagaceae bacterium | reverse complement strand
TTACTGCCACCATAGCTTACCATACGTACCGGAATAGAAGCAATAGTTTCAAATATTTTCTGTAGTACATTTTCAGTTTGGGTGATCTCGTTGCCCACAATAGAAATAATAGTTTGATTTGTATCTACTTCAACTGTTCCGAATGGTTCGAGTTCTTTAATTATTTCGGCCAGGTAGGCATCATTGTCAATGGTAAGTGATACGGCCACTTCAGATGTCGTTACCATATCAATAGAGGTCCTGTATTTTTCGAATACCTCAAATATTTTTCTAAGAAAGCCATAAGCCAATAACATGCGGCTGCTTTTGATCTTAATAGCAGTAATATAGTCCTTTGCCGCAACTGCCTTTACACCCACGCTTCCAGCATCACTTTTAATAATCGTTCCTTTAGCCGAAGGATGTAATGTATTTAAAAGCCTGACGGGTATGTTGAAGTATTGCGCTGGCCAGATACTGGCAGGATGAAGAATCTTAGCACCGAAATAAGCAAGCTCAGCAGCCTCGTCAAAACTTAGTTGTTCTATTGGCCTGGTGGTTTTTACTACCCTTGGATCATTGTTATGCATACCATCGATATCACTCCATATTTCGCAAACGGTAGAATTAGTAGCGGCTGCAATCAATGACGCACTATAATCACTCCCCCCTCTCTTTAAATTATCTACTTCGCCTTTCGCATTCCGGCAGATATAACCCTGTGTGATGAACAATGTTGTCTCTTTATATGGCTGTAGTAGTTGCGCAAGCTTAACTTTGATACTTCCGATCTGAGGCTCATCAAAACTATCTATGGTCATAAAATCAAGAGCCGCTAACCATACATGTGGTATCCCACGTTCTTCAAGGTAAATAGAAAACAGTTTGGTACTCAATAATTCACCCTGTGCAAGAATATCTTTATTCAATGCCTCGCTGAAGGATATCTTTAAAATGATATTCAAAAACTCGAAATGTTCAGCAACTACTGCTTTAGCTTTATTGTAGGCTTCTTCTTTTTTAAGAAGCTGGATAATAAAATTCTGGTAATGCAATTCCAGGGCATCAATGTGTTGCTTAGCGCTTAGTCGTTCGCCACGAGATAAGCATACACTGATTTCTGAAAGCGAATTTGTGGTTCCGCTTAATGCACTTAAGACAACGATCTTAGGTTCATTATCCTGGGTGATGAGCTTTGATATCTCATACATTCGTTCAGGCTTGCCAACACTGGTGCCTCCAAACTTCATTACTTTCATAAGCCAATACGCGTATGCGAAAATTTAATTATTAATAAAATTGCAGCGCAAAAATAAGTCTTTTTAGAGTTGAGAGCAGGCAATTGCCTATTGCCTTCTGCCTATTGCCAATTTCTTAAATTCAACTCCAAGCCTTACTGCAAGCTTTTCCAGATCTTCTACTACAGATCCCATTAGTGGAATTCCCTTTCTCATCCTTTCTTCTTCTATTTCTCTTTCTACATCGCCAGGAACCAAAACACGTTCAGCGCCTTTGATTGGTTTTGCGTTATGGAAAACCCGGATCCAGGTATCCATATCTTTTTTAAACTCTTCAGCAGGGCGAAAGGCATCGATCCTCATTGCTCCAAAGAAATGTCCAATACCTTTTCCAGGCATATAATCCGGCATTGGCAAATAGGCTGGAAAAGGGGGAACCCACGGCCCAAAATTGGCTCCGCTTAAGATGCCTGAAAAAATATCTACTATTGATCCCAATGCATATCCCTTATGGCTGCCATGCTCCCGATCACCTCCCAAAGGCAACAATGCACCCCCAAGTTTCAATTCATTTGGATCACAGGAGGCTTCTCCGTTTTTATCCTGGATCCATCCTAATGGAGCTGCAGCTTTTTGCCTCTGCAAAATTTCAAGCTTCCCGTTCGCTGCTGTTGTTGTGGCCATATCCGCAACAAATGCTGGTTCTTTTCCTGCAGGCACGGCTACAGCAATGGGATTAGTGCCAAGCATGCGGTCAACAGAAAAAGTTGGCGCTACCAATGGTGATCCATTGGTAAACGCGATTCCAATCATATCATGTTCCAATGCCATCATTGCGTGAATCCCGGCGATTCCAAAATGATTGCTATTCTTAACGCTTACCCAGCCGCTGCCTGCGTGAGTAGCTTTTTTAATAGCTATTTGCATGGCGAACGGCGCCACAACTAATCCTAACCCCGCGTCACCGTCCACTACTGCAGTGGAAACTGTTTCATAAATGACCTTTATATCCGGAACAGGATTTACTCTTTTTACCTCCCACAAATGGACGTATCCCGAAAGCCTCGCTACACCATGGCTATCTACCCCTCTAAGATCTGCGGAGAGTAAAGATCTTGCAGCAATGCTGGCATCCGATTCACTGCATCCTATCTTTAAAAATATTTTCTTTGAAAATGTCATTAATTCCTCGTAACTGAAATTTTTAGGCATAACGCAAAAGTAAGGTTAGTTATAGTAAATTTGCCCACCTAATGACCTAATGACTTAATGACCAGTTAAACACTTAATGAACTAATACCCATGGGACGTATTTTTGAAGTTCGTAAATCGACAATGTTTGCCAGGTGGGATAAGATGGCAAAACAATTTACCCGGCTTGGTAAGGAGATAGATATGGCTGTGAAGCAGGCCGGCCCTGATCCGGATAACAACTCTTACCTGCGTAGATGCATTATCAATGCTAAGGCTGTAAATATGCCAAAGGATCGTGTTGAAGCTGCCATTAAAAGAGCAATGGGTAAAGACAAAACCGATTATCATGAAGTGCTTTATGAAGGCTATGCACCTCATGGGGTTGCTTTATTGGTAGAAACAGCCACTGATAACCCAACCAGGACGGTTGCCAATGTAAGAATGCATTTTAACAAGGGTCATGGGGCATTGGGTACCAGTGGAAGTGTAGCCTTTTTATTCAACCGGATAGGAGAGTTTAAGGTGAAAAACAATAACTTAAATATCGAGGACCTGGAATTTGAGCTGATAGATTTTGGTCTTGAAGAAATTGGCGAGGATAGTGATGGCAATATAGTTATCCGGACAGCTTATAACGAATTTGGTAACATGAGCAAGGCACTCGAAGAAAAGGGTATTGAAATAATAACGGCAGAACTAACCCGGCTTCCAACAACTACTGTCGGGTTAGATGAAGAAGAATCTACCGAAGTATTAAAACTGGTTGATAATCTTGAACAGGATGATGATGTGCAGAAAGTATATCATAATCTTAAATGAGTTTTTCAAAATTCAATCGATCCCACAAAATATTTATTAAATACCTTCACCGCTATGGAAGAAGAAATTTATGAGGTAATTATTATTGGAGGAGGCCCGATAGGCCTTACCTGTGGCTTAGAAGCAAAGAATGCTGGCTTAAAATACCTTATTATAGAAAAAGGCACCCTGGTGAACTCATTATACAACTACCCGGTGAATATGCATTTCTTTAGTACACCCGAGCGGCTCGAGATTGGCAATATTCCATTTGTAAGCAACAATCCAAAGCCAACCAGAGCAGAGGCGCTTGAATATTACAGGCGGGTAGCGATCTCCAGTGGAATATCAATAAATCTTTTTGAAGAAGTAGAGGAGGTAAGGAAAAAGGATGATCTCTATTTGGTGGTCACTTCAATAAGTTCCTATATTACCAGCAATATTATAGTTTCGACCGGGTTTTATGATATTCCCTATTTACTGAATGTAAAAGGCGAGGGTTTACCAAAGGTTACCCACTATTATAAGGATCCGCACTTTTATGCCTTTCAAAAAGTGCTTGTTGTTGGTGCTGCTAATTCAGCTGTTGATGCTGCATTAGAGACCTGGCGAAAGAACGCGGAAGTTACAATGGTTATCAGAGGTGATAAAATCAGCGATCGTGTGAAATATTGGGTAAAACCAGATATTGATAACCGTATAGCAGAAGGATCCATCAAGGCATATTTTAATTCTTCTGTTGCAGAGATCAGGAATGATGAAGTAGATATTATTACCCCTGAAGGTTTGATCACAATCAAGAATGATTGGGTGATCGCTATGACAGGTTACAAACCTAACCTTTCATTTCTACAAAAACTTGGTATTGAGCTTTCCGCTGATGATGTTTGCAAACCGACCTATAATGAGCAAACCTTTGAGACTAATGTCAGCGGGATTTATATTGCCGGTGTTATTTGTGGTGGCATGAATACTCACCGTTTGTTTATAGAAAATTCAAGAGTACACGCTGAAAAAATTATTGAAACTATTAAAACCAAAAAAGATAATCAGTCTAGTGTTCTTTATTAAAATATTTTAATCAAACATTAGTGGCAGATTTTCCTAAAATAATATTTTGTGATATTGGCGGAGTATTGCTTTCCAATGGTTGGGGGCATATAGCCAGGCAACATGCAGCCATTAAGTTTAACGTTGATTATAATGAGATGGATTATCTGCATGATTTCATCTTTAATACCTACGAGATCGGAAGTATTACACTAGACGAATACCTGGATGTGGTAGTTTTTAATAAACCCAGGAATTTTACAAGAAACTCTATTAAGGATTTCATGTTTGAGCAATCAGTAGAATTGCCTGGTATGCTAGCATGGCTTAAAGAATGGAAACTGCAAAACAATCATGTCAGGATCATTGCAATAAATAATGAAGGAAGGGAATTAAATAATTACAGGGTTAAAAAGTTTAAGCTTCATGAATGTTTCGATGCCTTCGTTTCTTCCTGTGAAGTTGGTATGAGAAAACCAGATCCCGGAATATTCCGTTTAGCGCTGGGAGTGGCTCATGCAGAAGCAGGTGATTGTTTGTATTTTGATGACCGGCCGATATTAGCAGAAGCCGCACGTAAGCTAGGCATCAATGCCTATCATCATCAGAGCTTTGAAAAAACTAAAGAAATATTATTAAGCTGTTAACAGCGGTCGGGGCGCTCCCAGCGACCTGAACGCTAAACCTCTCACTTAC
>JADGPY010000176.1 GCA_017882205.1 Chitinophagaceae bacterium | reverse complement strand
GTTTACCAATTAATGTCTCTACATCACTTTGGAATAAAACTTCTTTTTTCAACAATTCCTTAGCCAGAATTTCTACTTCTTTTTTTCTTGAGTTCAGCAATGCTTTGGTTCGTTCATAAGCGGCCTCCACAAGGTTTCTAACTTCTTCATCGATCATTTTACCTGTTTCTTCACTATATGGCTTCGTAAACATATTCTCCTGGGTTGGATCATAGAAACTGATGTTACCAACCTTTTCATTCATTCCATACACAGTTACCATGGCGTATGCCATCTTTGTAATTTGTTGAAGATCATTGCTCGCTCCTGTGGATATTTTACCAAAGAAAATGCTTTCGGCTGCCCTTCCACCAAGGGTCATGCAAATTTGATCCATAAGCTGATCGGTATTATAGAGATATTGCTCTTTAGGAGTATATTGAGCATACCCCAGAGCCGCTGTGCCTCTTGGTACAATGGTAACTTTTAGCAAAGGATAGGCATGCTCCAGAAACCAGCCGCAGATGGCATGCCCGGCTTCATGATAGGCTATGATTTCTTTTTCTTCAGGAAGAATGATCTTATTTTTCTTTTCAAGCCCTCCGATCACACGATCAATGGCATCCTGGAAATCGCTCATATCTACAGCTTCTTTTCCTTTTCGGGCAGCAATCAATGCTGCTTCATTACAGACATTAGCAATATCGGCCCCGGCAAAACCAGGTGTTTGCTCAGCTAGTTTGTGAACGTCAAGAGTCTGGGAAACCTTTATAGGTGCCAGATGTACCTTAAAGATCGCTTCACGTCCAACCAGATCAGGCCTATCTAATGTGATTTGCCTGTCGAACCTGCCTGGCCGCAACAAAGCACTATCAAGTACATCAGGCCTGTTAGTTGCAGCTAGTATTATAATACCTATATCGGTTCCAAAACCATCCATTTCAACGAGCAATTGATTGAGTGTATTTTCTCTTTCATCATTGCTCATCATCATATTTTTTCCACGTGCGCGGCCAATGGCATCTATCTCATCAATGAAGATAATACAGGGTGCTTTTTCGCGTGCCTGCTTAAATAGATCACGAACCCGGCTAGCCCCTACACCAACGAACATCTCAACAAAATCGCTACCACTCAAACTAAAAAAAGGAACTTGTGCTTCACCAGCCATTGCTTTGGCAAGCAATGTTTTACCTGTTCCTGGAGGCCCGATCAATAAAGCGCCTTTGGGTATCTTTCCTCCAAGGGCGGTATATTTCTTAGGATTTTTTAAGAAATCGACGATTTCCATTACTTCCACTTTCGCCTCATCAAGACCAGCAACATCCCCAAAATTGATGTTAACCCTGGTTCCTTTATCGAATAATTGGGCTTTTGATTTACCAATATTGAAAATTCCTCCGGGACCTCCTCCTCCTCCGGAGCCGCCAACTTTACGCATCATCATAATAAACAACAAGCCTATAAATAATATCGGTACCAATGTACTTACTATCTGGCCAAACAACTCTCCTTCGTCATCGTATGTAGTGTTGAACCTTTTTAGCGTGGGATTTTCCTTACGGAAATTCTCCATCTGTTCTGTAAAATTTTTATCATCCCCAATGGTAAAAAATATCTGTGGAGCATCCAGTTTTGTAACAACATCTAACTGGCCTTTTTTCAATTCATTGCTATAGAACGAAGATTTTTTTGCCAGGCTATCTTTATTCAGTGAAACGCGTACAATCTTCTTATTCCGAATGATCTTTATTTCAGTTACATCGCCTTCCTTAGCAAAATCTTTAAATGCTTCAATATTTGACTCAACCCCCGAACTATTAACTCCTTTCATTACATTGTATATAACTATGGAGGCGAAAATGATACCGTAGACCCAATAAATGCTGAACCGGGGGCGTTTTTTAGGATCATCCTCAGTACCCGGAATATTATTAGGATTAACCTTTCGCTGTGTTGGTTTTTGTTTAAATTCCTGTGCCATAAAGTCTTGATTCGCAATATTTATATATTCTTACGCTGCGTTGCACATAAGATATTTTAGTAAAAAATCTCAAATGGAAACAATGATTATTGCGGCACTTAGTTATCCCAGGTGCTCAATTGCTGGTCCATCACTCCACATTTCTTCCAATTGATAAAACTTCCGTGGTTCTGGCAACATAATATGCACTACCACATTTACATAATCAATTAATATCCATTGTTCTGATTGCCTTCCTTCATGTTTATAGGGAAGCTCGCCACAGTTCTTCTTTACCATCTCTTCAACAGAATCAGCGATTGCCTTAAGTTGTGTATTGTTGGTAGCCTCACAAATAATAAAAAAATCCGCTACAGCCTCTGGTATTTTACGTAGATCCAAGCTAACTATCTTTTCGCCTTTTTTTTTCTGAATACCTAAAATGATGGTTTTGAATATCTTATTTTGCCTGGTTAATCTTGTGTGGCTACTTTTTTTCCTTGTAGACAATACTGTTAAATTGTTCAAATGAGTTCCATTTTGTTTCTGTATCTATGATATTTGCGTAGAAATGTTGCATACAATGTCTTTGCATGCAACGTCTCTGCAAAAATACTAATTCTTTCCTAATCGCCCTTCAATGCTTGCCAATAGTGACTTATTCACCATATTTGATATAGTCGATAGTACCAACAACTATGCCATGGGAAAGATTCATGAGGGTAGCTGGAGGCACGGAAATGCATGCTTCAGCTTTGAACAAACCGCTGGCAAAGGTACGAGAGGAAAGCATTGGCAAAGCAATAAAAGTGAGAATATTTTGCTCAGTATTGTAGTTGATACAAGCATTTTGGGTATCTCTCAACAATTTTACCTCAGTGCTGTTGCTGCACTTGGTTGTTATGACCTGTTATTTAAATATGCAAAAGAAAATATAAAGATCAAGTGGCCTAATGATTTGTTTTGGAATGACAGAAAGGCAGCGGGTATTCTCATTGAAAATGTCATAAAGGGAGATAAATGGCAGTGGGCAGTCATAGGTATAGGAATGAATATTAATCAAACCACTTTTATTGATGGGTTAGTAAAGCGGGTTTCATTAAAACAGATCACCGGAAAAACCTTTGATTTGGTTGAACTTGCAGAAGAGTTATACCTTAACTTCTTTGACAGATATGAATTGTTAATAAAGAAAAAATATAATGAAATTATTGAAGAATACAATTATCATCTTTTTCACCTCAACCAGAAAACCCAGCTAAAAAAAGGTCCTGTAATTTTTGAAAGCATAATCACAGGTGTTTCCTCTGATGGAAAACTACATACTAAAGATGTAGTGGATCGCAGTTTTGATTTTAATGAAGTTCAATGGATATTAAAATAAAAAAGCAATAAGCCAATCCGGTTAAATCTTATTTTCATCGTCATTGCTCTGAATATTTTGAGCCATCAATTTAGCCGGCTCATACGTCGATGATAGAAGCAGCAAATAAGCAATTGAAATAC
>JADGPY010000016.1 GCA_017882205.1 Chitinophagaceae bacterium | reverse complement strand
TTGAGTTATTTGATTTTGCAACTTTTGTAATCGCATTTGCCTCTGCGTGCAGAACGTATGGTTTTGTAACATTGTTTTCATCTTCACATATATTCTCAAATCCGCTTGGAGTTCCGTTATAACCGTCTGAAATAATCATCTTTTCCTTTACAATCAGCGCTCCGACCTGCCTTCTGTTGCAATACGAATTCTGAGCCCAGATGAGTGCCATTTCAAGATACCGCTTATCAAATGAAATCTGTTTTTCCCCATAAGGATTCAGATCCGTTTTATCTGTCATCGTATCCGGAGTATGTTTCAATTCTAAAAAGATTCAAATGTAATTAATTTATAATTCTTTTGCTAATAAGACAAGCCATCTGTGCAAAGCAGAATGAACAGTAAGAATTTCAAAAATCATTCCCTTGCCATTAAATATTATTCAAATTATGTTTCTAAATCACTGATGAATAACTTAAATTTGGACTAAAGGAACCGATTTAATCAAAAATCGAATTATTTCTTTAAACAAAATTTTTTCAATCATGTTCAATACCGACCATTTGCATCCGATAATTGTGCATTTTCCAATTGCGCTGATCACTGTTGGTTTCCTCGCCGAAGTTGCGTCACTTTTTTTCAAAAAAGAAAAGTGCCTCTCTAAAACCGGCTTCTATCTCATGATACTCGGATCGCTTGGAGCAATTGCTGCCTGGTCGACCGGACATTTATTCACCGAAGCCCCAACGCAAGGCGAGATATTAAAGGTATTTATCAATCATAAAACGGGAGGTCTTGTTACAATGAGCCTTATTGTTGCCGGCTCTATCTTCAGGATTTGGCTTATGGCAGTAAAGAAAGAGGATTCTCCTTTAAAATGGATAGCATTCGGTTTTTATGTTCTGGCTTTTGCTGCTGTTACATTCACGGGATTTATGGGTGGCAAAATGGTCTATGATTTCATGATAGGACTTGGATAAAACTTTTGTTATATTCTTTTATTATTCAAATTTCTAAAACTTTAAAATCTAGTCTAATGAAAACAACGGGCAAATTATTAATGATCCTTTCAGCCATAGGACTGTTGTACGGATGTGCTTCTAAACCGGCATTGACAATAGAGAATCTGAAAGCAGCATACAATGGTGAATCCACTGCCAGGGCAAAATATGCAGCATTTGCCGAAAAAGCGAAATCAGAAGGATTTGATACTATAGCTGTGATGTTTCAGGCAACTTCAAAATCGGAAGCAATACATGCAGGTAATCACCTGAAAGTACTTGAAAAACTTGGTGTAAAGATTACCGGGCCGCAAATAGGAGCATTCAGTGTTCTGTCGACCGCAGAAAATCTTACAGATGCCGTAAAAGGCGAAACCTACGAGATAGAAGTAATGTACCCGGCATTTATTAGTGTAGCAGAGAAGGAAAAAAGCAGAGACGCTGTAAAGTCATTTACCTGGGCATTTGACACTGAAAAGAAGCACCAGTTTTTCTATAAGACAGCTCTCGCTTCTGTAAATGGAGGAATAGAAAAAAGCCTTTCAGCAAAATGGTTTGTTTGCCCGGTATGCGGAAATACATATGACCAGGCAAGTTTAACTCCAAAATGTGATTTTTGTATGACCCCTAAGGATAAATTTATTGCTTTCGATAGGGTTTAAACTTTATTAATTTCCCCGGGACTTTTTGCAAGGGTCCCGGGAATTTTCCCGCTCAATTCCCATATTTCCAATTTCTGGTCACTCTAATCCTGCCTGACCCATGGTACCGTCAACCTAAGTTTTGGGGACGAATGAGATATTGCATATACAAAGTTTCCCCTCCCTTTGAACTAATCTTGGCCCGGCCACCCCTCCTTCAAACTACTCTTTATACACATCTTTCATTGGTATGGCTCTGAAAGAGCCAAATATGAATAACCCCCGGCGCCAGCCGGGGGGAAACCAGGAAATATCTTTATCAGCTCTGAAGGAGCTGAATATAAGATTTATGGAAAATATTTCTCATCTGGTTTAATACCATTCTGCAAAAGAAGGTTTCGATACTCCTCCTCAAATGTAACTTTCTTGTGATGTTCCTGTTGATTTTTAATGTATTCAATCAATATATCCAGATCCATAAATGAGCAAGTAAAGGAGCCATATCCGACTGCCCATCCATTAAAAGCTGGAAATAAAAAGCTCTTTTTCATCCACAGCGATGTGGATACTTTGATATCCCTTACAAAATCTATAGGTGCAAGTGATGGGTTAATGTCAGTAAGAATATGAATGTGATTTTCGATCCCATTAATACGGTACAGGTGACTTTTCTTATTTATTATTATCCCTGTCATATAAGCATACAGATCATTAACATGATCCTGCTTTAGAGTGTGCAGACTAGATTTAGTCCTGAAAACAATGTGATAAAGATGTTGACGGTAGCTTGACATTTTGTGATTTTTAAAAGTATAACAATAGCACGAGAGAACTAAGTTAACTATTATTTTAAATATAGTCAATTATATTAAGCCCTTTCAGGGCTTTAGATCAGTAGGTTATCTCTACCCCCGGCTGGCGCCGGGGGTTATTCACATTTAGCCACTTCGTGGCTGAAAGGTACTAAATCTAACCATCTTCTCAGGTTCCATCTACAAATCAATTTAGATGTGTATAAAGATTAGTCCTTCAAAAGGATGGGAGATGTATCAGGCTTAAATTCAATACTTTACATTCTATTTTGTACTAAACTCTCTCACTATTTTACTATATTCTGCTCCTAAGTTGACGGCTATACCCATAGCACTCAGATATATATATTTATTGTTTA
>JADGPY010000175.1 GCA_017882205.1 Chitinophagaceae bacterium | reverse complement strand
CAGGAATTGCGGTATGTGTGATTTGGGTCGCAAGAATGCAAGATATGATTTTTTTCTTATTTCAGCTTAACACTTCTAAGTGAAATATTTTACCCAGTGACCATCTTTCCAAACAGGTAAGGCTTTACCCTTTTCGAACAATCCAAAAACCGTACTTCCGCTGCCACTCATACCCGCATATACAGCACCGGAGGTATACATCTTTTCTTTGATCTCCCTGATTTCCGGGTACAGATTAAACATGGGTATCTCAAAATCGTTGATCAGATTGGCTCTCCATTCAGAAATAGGAAGAGATATTATTTCCTTCAACGACCTCTGGTGAATTGATGGCTTTATCATGGAAAATGCTTCTGCAGTGGAAATCATAATTCCAGGATTTACAAGTACTAATGAATATCCTTCCAGGCTAAGATTGATCTTTTCAAGCAACTCACCGCGCCCGGTTGCATAACAAGGTAAATTGATGATGAAGAAAGGGCAATCGCTACCTAACTTTGAAGCATACATGATCAATTGATCATCAGAAAGCCCCAGTGTAAATTTATCGTTAAACAATTTCAGTGTAAAGGCAGCATCCGCTGAGCCTCCACCAAGACCTGCACCTACGGGTATACACTTTAACAAGTGTATGGAAACAAGTGGAATGCCTGGGAAATCCTTTTTTAATAATTCATACGCACGAATGCAAAGGTTATTGTCCTCATTTTCAAATCTTATACCCGACTGCTCAAATTCAAAACCAGATCGTGATTGGGTGATCTCCAAAGCTTCTTTAAAAGGTACAGGATAATAAACGGTCTCCAAATCATGAAACCCATCAGATCTCTTAGCGAGAATATGTAAGCCCAGATTTATTTTACAATTGGGAAATGCAATCATACTGATGCGGATAGTAGAATGAACCAAACCTGCGCGTGCTACGTCTCTACTTCTTCCTCGTCTTTATCTCATCCCTGATAGCAATAGCTTTGATATAATCTTCCTGCTCCAACACTTCAGTAAGCAGGGTTTCAAGTTCTGGTAAAGATAATTTTTTCAGATCATCTCTGGTGCCTTGGTCGGTTTGTGAAACACTTGTTGAAGTTTTCTTTTTCTTTTCATCATCATCCATTAGGATCCCCGCAGAATCAAGAATATTATCAAAAGTATAGATTGGGCAACCAAAACGGACTGCCAGTGCAACTGCGTCAGAGGTACGTGAATCAATTTCGACAGTGTCATTGTCCGTGGAACAAACAAGTTTAGAATAAAATATGCCCTCCTGGAGGTCGTTTATAATAACTTCATGCAGGTCAACACTAAATGCCAGCATAAAGTTTTTCATGAGGTCATGAGTAAGTGGGCGGCTAGGTTGCATCCTTTCAAGAGCTACGGCAATAGCCTGTGCTTCAAAACCGCCAATAACAATTGGCAGCCTCCGTAACCCATTTACTTCTCCCAACACAACCGCATACGAATGGGTTTGGGTAATGCTGTGCGATAATGCGACTATTTCCAATTCTATTTTCTTCATACCTGCCTCCGCTTGGGGCGGAGTATTTTACTTGAGTAGCAAATATATAATTTCTCTGGCACTGATCTTCTACAAACCCTTTAACCTTTTAACCTCATCGATGATCTTTGGCATTACTTCAAATGCATCGCCAACTATACCATAGTCTGCAGCTTTAAAGAAGGGGGCTTCCGGATCTTTATTTATAACAACAATCACCTTACTCCTGTTAACTCCCGCGAGGTGCTGGATAGCTCCTGAAATACCAATGGCGAAATATAGATTTGGCGCTATCGTAAGGCCTGTCTGGCCTACATGTTCATGATGCGGACGCCAATCTACATCTGCCACAGCACGGCTACATGCAGTCGCTGCCCCTAATGCCTTTGCAAGATCGGTTACCAGGTGCCAGTTTTCGGGGCCTTTAAGTCCACGTCCACCGCTTATTACCAATTCTGCTTCTGCCAAAGGAACTTCCCCGGTGATCTTATTAACTGCAATAACGCTCACTTTAGCCCTATCCACTTGCACTGATAACTCTGAAATTTCAGCAGCCCCTTCACCCTTTATTACCTTATAAGAATTATGGTTAAGTGTTATTATTTTTATTTCAGTTTTAATTGAAACATTTGCAAATGCCTTGCCACTAAACAGACTTTTCTTCACTACGAAACCATCAGTGGTAACTGGTAAATCGATCGCGCCCATAACCAGTCCCGCTTTCAGGTGGGCTGAGAGCCTTGGTGCAATAGCCTTCCCATTTACGTTGTTGGAAAACACGATTATTTTAGCACCTATAACTGATACAGCTTCCGCAATCACTTTAGCGAATATCTGGGCATCAAAATGATCAAGGGTTTCCTGCTTAAGTGTATGGATTTTCTTCAATCCATACACTCCCAATTCGGCGAGGCCAGTGGGAATGCTTCCGAGAATGATCCCTTCTGCTGTAGTGCCTGCTAATTCAGCAACTTTGGCAGCATAGCTTGCAGCTTCTATAGAATTCTTCTTAACCTGTCCTTCTGATTGATCTAAAAAAACTAATACGGGCATAAGGTAGAATTTAATATGTAGAGACGCAGCACGCTACGTCTCAGATTTGGTAGTTAAAAAAGCTTTGCTTCTTCATGAAGCAATCTTACCAGTTCTTCCGGGTGATCTGGGGAAACTAGCTTTACTCCTGCCTTTGCAGGGGGTAGCTCAAATGAAACAATGGTTGTCAAAGGATCAATTGCCTGCGGTTCCACCACCTTCAACGGCTTTGATCTGGCACCCATTATTCCTCTCATATTTGGAATACGTTGTTCTGCCACTCCCTTCCCGCAGCTTATTACCACTGGAAGGGTTACTTCGTTCACTTCTTCACCTCCTTCGATTTCACGATTAACGGTACAGGTAGTCCCATTTAGATCCACTTTTGTGGCCAGGGAAACAAAAGGCAAATCCAGTAATTCGGCCAGCATACCACCAACCGAAGATCCATTATAATCAATCGTTTCTTTTCCAGTCAGTATAAGATCATATGAATTTTGTTTTGCAACTTCCGCAATCTGGGCAGCAATGTAATAGCTGTCATTTCCATTCGCATTGATCCGTATTGCTTCATCCCCGCCCAGAGCAAGTGCTTTGCGGATGATGGGGTCAGCATCAGGTCCTCCTACGTTAATAAGATGTACCTGGGTATCGGGATTTGCTTCTTTCAGCTCTATCGCTCTTACCAGGGCATACCATTCATCGTATGGATTAATGATGAATTGTATCCCCGCTTCAGCAAATTTCGTATTGTTATCTGTGAAGGCTATTTTTGCCGTTGTGTCCGGCGTTTTACTAATACAAACAAGGATCTTCATGCGTATGGGTCATTTAAAGAGCAGCAAAGATAGGCAGTTAGAAAAATGAAAAAAATTAATGTTCATGGATCGGATAGAAAAGCTACAAGAGTATATAAAAACATCAGGCAAGGACAGTTTTTTACAACATGCCCTGGCATTGGAATATATTAAAATCGGGGATGATCTTGCTGCAAAAGACCTTTTTAATGATATCCTTAGAAGAGAGCCTACTTATATTGGCAGCTATTATCATCTTGGCAAGCTACTGGAAAGGATAGGGGATACGGATAAAGCCGTTAGAATATACGAAAGGGGGTTAGAAGAAGCTAAGGCGGCGGGGGATACGCATTCATATAATGAGCTTAGGGGAGCGTATGATGAGTTGATTGAATGAACAACGCGGTCGGGGCGCTCCAGGCGCCCTGAGCGCTAAAATGACAATGAGCAGACTAATTATTACCTGATGGATTTACTTAACAGATTTACCAATTACATAAGTACAGAAAATCTTTTTCACCCAAAGGATAAACTCATTCTTGCCGTAAGTGGAGGGGTAGATTCCATTGTATTAAGCGAACTATGCAAACAAGCAAACTTCGATTTTTTCATAGCCCATTGCAATTTCCAATTACGTTCTGAAGAAAGTGAAAGAGATGAACAATTTGTTCGGGCCCTGGCAGATAATTATGGAGTTGAGATCTTGGTAAAGAAATTCAACACCAAAGAATATGCAAAAGAAAATGGCGTCTCTATCCAGGTTGCTGCCCGTGAGCTAAGATATTCCTGGTTTGAAAAACTGGCTGATCAGCATCATGCCTTCATAGTTACTGCTCATCATGGAGATGATAATATTGAAACCTTGCTGATGAATTTTTTTAAAGGCACCGGGATCAATGGCTTAAAGGCAATGTCCGCTAAGAATGGAAAGATAATAAGACCATTGTTATTTGCAGAAAAAAGCGAATTGCTTGAATTTGCCCTTAATAATAGTTTGCAATTTGTTGAAGACTCAT
>JADGPY010000174.1 GCA_017882205.1 Chitinophagaceae bacterium | reverse complement strand
TTTAAAGGCGGCTTATATATTATTAAATTCTATTAATATTTTAATAATAATATAATAATACTGTGCTTAAGAAATTATATAGCTATTAATAAGCCACCTTACTGCCACCCTTCCTTAAGCAATATAAGCTGGTTTAATATCAAATTTGAAACAATCTAAGAGTATTGGAGTCCAACTCCTGCGATTATTGAGTGAAGCCAGGCTGATGTACATTCACATTTATACCTCTAAAATAAACAATTATTTGAATAACACGCCATAAAAGCAGAATTTCTTTCAAAAAATTTGGAAGTATGATTTACAAGTAGTAATCTTGGATATTGATTCTTGTAAACCTGATGGTAAAGCTTTCAGTTAAATAAGTTGGGGCTTTAACGCTGGGTATTAAAACAATTTTTATGGCTAAAGTAGCATTCAATCTTCCGTTTAATTACCCATTTTCTACAAGCCTGGGCGATTGCTCCGCTTACACCCGCAGGGACAGCAAAAAAATAGTCCTTCGCAGCAAAGGCGGAGCATCAAAAGAAAAGATCAAAAATGATCCTGTTTTTGAAAAAACAAGACAACAAAATAAAGAGTTTGGCGGATGTTCTACCGCAGGCAAGATGGTACGATCGGCGATGAAATCCGTAAAACACCTTGCCGATATGAACCTCCAGGCGCAGGTAACAGGCGTGATCACAGCAATCAGGGATATGGACACAAACGACATCGGGAAAAGGTCGATCATTTTTTCAAGGGGCAAGCATTTACTCGAAGGCTTTAACATCAACAAGGCCGTTTCTTTTGATTCGGTTATCACCACGCCTGTCACCTATTCAATTGATCGTGCTGAGCATTCTGCTGTAATTCAATTACCGCCAATATCACCTGGAAAAAATTTCCTCAGCCAATGGACCTACCCTTTTTATCGTTTCAGGATCAACCTGGGTATCATCAGGGATATGGTATATGTTGATGGGATCGGATATAAACAATGCCTTGAGGATGTAAACGACTATACAGAAATGCTTGATACGGATTGGTACCAGTGGAAAGATAAAGTGATTGGCCAGGAACTTGGATTGAAGATCATTGATCCTGTGTTTGATGAAAGTTGCCACCTGTTACTTACTATTGGGATTGAATTTGGAACCCCAGCAGGTGGAAGCATTAAAACAGTAAAACATGCGGGCTGTGCGAAGGTTTTAGGGATGACGTAGGGTTGTTTAGGCGTTCAGGTCGCTGGAAGCGCCCCGACCGCCGGTCGCAGAGCACTGGGTTATTAATAGATAAAAATAAATTATATGGGCGCCCCAATTCAAAAAGGAATCATAAGATTAAAAGGCGGCTCTCTCGGAGAGACCACCTTTGTAAAATCTAAAGAAGGCTACACTGCGAAGGAAAAGATAATGGTTAATCCTTATCGCTGGAAACACCATGCCCGGTTTGGGCGATCACGCGAAAATGCGGCAGATTTCAGCACGGCCTCAACCACTGCCAAACTTATAAAATCTGCGGTCAGCAATTTACGCAAGGGGCTTAAAGATCAGGCAATGTTTCTCCAGCTAAAAAACCTGGTAGCCAAAATTATCAAGCTGGATCCTGTAAATCAAAGAGGGCAGTTACATGTGCAAGTTGATAAAGCTTATTTATTGGCTGGCTTTGATATGAATAGTTATAGCAGTCTGAAATCGATGTTCAATACCCGGATGAGCACAAGCGCAAACAGAGAAACCGGGGAATTGATGATAAATATTCCTTCCTTTATCCCACCCGATAGGATCACTCCTCCTAAGGGAGCTACCCATTTTCAAATCGTTTCTGCAGGGGCGGCCATTGATTTTGGCAAAGGCGGAGGTTGTACCCAGACTATTTTCAAATCTGAAATAATTCAGTTGGATGATACCCCCACACAGGAAATGCAGATTGTACATACCATCGCGCCCAATAGGAGCTTGCCACTTTTCCTGTTCCTGGGCCTTAAATTTACACAGGTAATATCTGGCAAATCCTTCCTGCTGGCTAATGCAAAAATGGATCCGCTGTGCATAGTGGATGTGTTTACAGTCTGAACCTTGATTCAGAAAGATGTGCGAAGCGAGAATCGGGTTTAAAGTTTTAGTTTTGGTCAATATTGATCTAGATATGGATATAGAATTTAACAAAAACGAAGATTGGATGAAAATTGCCTGGACTGAGGTTAAACACCGATTGGCAGATATAGAAGATGGGGGTGGTAAAAAAGCGATTCAGAAACAGCGTGAAAAAAATAAACAAACTGCAAGAGAAAGGATTGCCTACCTGGTTGATGAGGAAAGTAATTTTGTTGAGATTGGTGCTTTTGCCGGATACGGGATGTATGCTGAATACGGTGGCTGTCCTGCTGGGGGTACTGTGGCTGGAATTGGTTATGTGAGCGGGCGGCAATGTGTTATTGTAGCAAACGATCAAACTGTAAAGGCCGGGGCATGGTTTCCTATTACGGGGAAGAAAAATCTTCGTATGCAGGAAATAGCAATGGAAAACAACCTTCCTGTTATCTACCTGGTAGATAGTGCAGGTGTATTCCTACCTATGCAAGATGAGATCTTTCCTGATAAGGAGCATTTTGGGCGAATTTTTCGCAATAATGCAAAAATGAGTGCAATGGGTATTACACAAATCGCGGTAGTACTGGGACCATGTGTTGCTGGTGGTGCCTATCTACCTATTATGAGTGATGAAACGATCATGGTGGAAGGGAATGGATCGATCTATCTTGCTGGCCCATATCTTGTAAAAGCAGCGATCGGTGAGAATATTGACAATGAAACCTTGGGTGGAGCTGTAACCCATACTGAGATCAGTGGCATTGCAGATTATAAATTCAAAACAGAGAAAGAGTGTCTTGATCAGGTGAAAAAAATCATTGGTAAACTAGGGAAAAAAACGAAGGCTGGTTTTGACCGTGAAAAACCTATAAAGCCCAGGAAAGATCCCAAGGATATTTTTGGCATCTTTCCCCTGGAAAATGCGAAGCCTTACGATATGACGGAGATAATAGAGCGAATTGTAGACAATTCATCCTTCGAACAATTTAAACAGGATTATGGCAAAACGATTTTATGTGGATATGCACGGATAGATGGATGGGCAGTAGGTATAGTAGCAAATCAGCGATTAAATATTAAAAACAAAAAGGGTGAATTGCAAATAGGGGGAGTAATTTATAATGATAGCGCTGATAAAGCGGCAAGATTCATTATGAATTGCAACCAGAAAAAAATCCCATTGGTCTTCCTGCAGGATGTTACCGGATTCATGGTAGGCAGCCGAAGTGAGCACGGTGGTATAATCAAAGATGGTGCGAAATTAGTAAATGCTGTAGCCAATAGCGTGGTCCCAAAAATTACTATCATCATTGGCAATTCATATGGCGCCGGCAACTATGCAATGTGTGGAAAGGCCTATGATCCCCGATTTATTTATGCATGGCCTTCTGCAAAGATCGCAGTAATGGGTGGTGAACAGGCTGCCAAGACCTTGTTACAGATACAGGTTGCCTCTTTAAAAACCAAGGGCAAGGAAATATCGCCAGAGGAAGAACAAAAGTTACTATCTGAAATCATGCAGCGTTATTTTGACCAAACAACTCCTTATTATGCGGCTGCAAGATTGTGGGTAGATGCGATCATTGATCCTGGTGAAACAAGGACCTTAATTTCAGAAGGAATCTCTGCTGCAGATCATAATGAAAACATAGCTGAATTTAAAATGGGAGTAGTACAGGTCTAAGTTATCCACAACTCTTTAAAAATAGAAATATATTTGTGCGCATAATTTCTAAAAAAATCCTAATTTCATGCCAAATTCTCACAACCACCAAAACAACACGAAATAGAAATTTATGAGAAATGCAACTTTACTTAAACTCTTAGTATGTTCAGGATTAGCGGTTTCGATCTTTGGTTCATGCAAGGATGACAGCAATTTAAAAAATTCAGCGGCAATTCCTGATCAATCTTTTGTACAAGAGTTTGATACTGTAGCGGCTGCACAGGCCCAGGGCTGGAAACTAGTTAACAGGAGTTCTCCTATAGGCAGGCAGGGATGGATTCAGGGAAATTCTGTGTTTGCGCAAATTTGGCAATATACATATGCTGGTTATCCGGCTTATTCCTCAAAAGCCACCAGGGAAGGATTTATTACCAGCGATATTTCATGTGCAGATGCAACTACTCCTGCTGGTGCTACACAAAGTAACTTTTTGATATCTCCTTCAGTGATTATGCAAAATGGTGATAAGATTATTTTTTATACAAGGGAAGACGATAGCATTTCGAGGTGGGCCGACAGGCTCCAGGTTTGCTATAATAAATTAGGCGATGATTTTACAAGTGCAGGCCAGGGAGTTGATCCTGGAGGATTCAGCGCAGTATTACTTGATATCAATCCTAATTATGCTTCGGGTTTTACAGTTGGAGTATTTCCAGTGGCGCCCTTTGATGCCTTTATTCCCTATTTACCGAATAATTCAACTACTTACCCGAGGCAGTGGACAAGATTTGAAGCCCAGGTAACAGGGTTAAATGCGCCGTTCCGAACAAGATTTGCTTTTCGTCATTTTGTTGAGTTGGGCGGTTATCCTAATATTGGTAGCTATACTGTTGGAGGACGAGGAGAGGTTATAAGTATAGATAGCGTTGCTTATGTAAGTGCCAGCCACCACTGATAATAAAAGTTTATTCAAAACAGATTATTCAAAATCACCGATATGCAAAAGAAAATATTTTTACCTTTTTTAACTCTAAGCCTGGTGGCAAGTTTCATTATTATGAATAGTTGTA
Organism: Chitinophagaceae bacterium; assembly: GCA_017882205.1. Classification (GTDB taxonomy): domain Bacteria; phylum Bacteroidota; class Bacteroidia; order Chitinophagales; family Chitinophagaceae; genus Ginsengibacter. The sequence continues at coordinate 5,117 of JADGPY010000174.1, read as the reverse complement.
AAAAAGATGCTGCACCTGCTGCTGGGGCTAAAGACTATTCATTTTATCAGGGCTTTGATTCAACTGAAGCTATTCAACAACAAGGCTGGACATCCAAAAACAATAGTCGCCCCTTGGGAACTACAACCTGGGGAACCGGTGAGTATCATTGGTTATATGATCCTAAAAAAGGAATTTCTGCTGTTGGAACTTACCCAGGCAATAGCACCACTCATTCTGGTGAAGATTATATTATTTGTACTTTCAATTCAACAGACGCTGTTACTGCTCCGGATGTTGCTAACAGTAGCGATTGGCTTATTTCCCCAGCCGTTCCTTTAAAGGATGGGGATGTTATCTCCTTTTGGACCCGCACCAAGGATAATCCTACTACTGCCCCGGACATGCTGGAATTAAGGATTAACCAGGTTAATAGTGGTGTAGAAGTTGGTAACAACTACAATACCCTTGGTGATTTTACCAAGTTAGCATTGACTGTTAATCCAAATCTTACTTCCAATGGTTATCCTGGAGCATGGGCTCAGTATTCTTATACCATTTCTGGTTCCCCTATTCCAAAGATGGGAAGATTTGCTTTCAGGTATGTTGTACCTCATGGCGGGTCAACCGGTCCTAATGGTACAGGTGTAGGGATAGATGATGTTAATTTTAACAGCAAAATTTTTCATTGATAATTTGATCTAAAAATATTTGAAACCAATCTTTCTTTAGAAAGATTGGTTTTTTTCTTTTAAAAAACAACAAGGATAATGAGGATAGTATTGAGTTTTTGTATCATTGCTATAATTGCAAGTTCATGTGAACGTAATAACCCAGACGAGGTGGCAACGCAAAAAACTGCTGCTAAAGGAATCATTCGTTTAAGTAATGCCGATATATGGACTTTTATCAATGTTAACAAAGCCAAGATAAAGGATGGGGATCTTATTGAACGATCAGATGATGACTTCGTAAGTGAAACAGTGCGTGCAATGTCTCTAACAGATAAAACTTTTTCTCATTCAGGGATTGCTTTCATAGAAGATGGGAATGTATATGTCTATAACACAATGGCGGGCGAAGAAAACAAAAGTGAACAAATGATGAGGGAGCCGTTTGATTCATTTGTAAGCCCTTACAGGAAAGACGGCTTTGGTATCTTTCGCTACCAGCTAAATGATGATGAAAGAGTAAAGATCCATGGCATCATTAAAGATCTTTATGATAAAAAACTACTTTTCGACAAATCCTTTGACCTGAAAACAGACGATAAACAGTATTGCTCTGAAATGATTTACAAGGCTTTAAAAAAGGCTACTGCTAACAGGATAGTGCTTCCCACTTCGAAAGTTCAGAACTTCAAACTACGTGATCCAAAGTATAAAGGAATGATGTTAAAGGAATTTGAATATGTTGCGCTTGACAACCTTTTTCTAAATCCAGATTGTAGCCAGATAGTCCGGATCTCTTACAATAAATGACTGCATTAAGTATTTATACAGATGGCGCGTCCAGGGGTAACCCCGGACCCGGGGGGTATGGAGCAGTAATGATATGGGGGAAAATTAAAAAAGAATTATCCCGGGGTTATCGCTTTACAACCAATAACAGAATGGAACTAATGGCAGTAATTGCTGCATTGGAGGCCTTAAAAAAAGAAAATCTTACAGTTAATATTTATTCGGACAGCAATTATGTAGTCAAAGCAGTCAATGAAGGATGGCTGCCTGGCTGGCTTAAAAGCGATTTTAAAGGCGGTAAAAAAAATAAAGACCTTTGGCTTCGCTATCATATGTTAGCCCATAAACAGCGCATCAAATTCATCTGGGTAAAGGGCCATGCTTCGAATGAGTATAATAATCGTTGCGATGAGCTGGCAACCGCTGCTGCAGATGGAAGAGATTTATTGATTGATAAAGTATACGAATCTGAATCGGGGCGAATCCCGCCAGGAATTTAATATCGGTAGAAAACGCGCTAACGTAAAATTATCTTAATTTATAATATAAGCCAATGATCGCTTTTTCATAAATAGATAATATCCACCAAAGAGCAATGCTGAGAAAATAAGACATGCAGGTACAGTCCAGTAATAAAATGGCAAAGCATCCTGGTAGCAAAGTAATAATCCATTAAAAGTCTTTGGTCTTTGTAATCCGGCATCTGGCGAATTACTTGCCCATACGAAAAAATTAGAAATGAAGAAGAATGTTGTAGGAGCTATGACTGATACACCGATGATTTTTGTTATATTAATTCCTTTGATTAAGAATCCAAATACCGTCATTGATGCGAACAAAATATAGTTGGTTACCTGTCCTTCGTAAAATCCAGGTATAGAGCCAATCCCATTGCGAAATAAGAGTTCATATAAAGCATCTGAGATGAACATAGACAATAAGGGCAATAAAAAAGCTAATCTCTTATCTTTAATCACAGCCCCTCCAAAGATTGCCATAGCGATCTGCGGAGTAAAACCCCAAGGCCTTCCCGGCATCACTCTGTAAAGTGAAGCGACTATGATCAATAGAGTGAAGGTGATTATCAAATTTTTCGATATCCGCATGATAAGGTATTTACAGACAAAACTAAGTAATATTAATGCGAAATCCATCCATGCTTCCTGGTTTTATTCTCATGGAGCATAGTTTAATGAATATTATTTTGTGTAATGGCTGAACATAATGAAACAGGTGAAATCGGAGAAGAATATGCTGTACAATTCCTACGGCAAAGAGGATTCAAAATCTTACACAGGAATTGGAGGTTTGGCCATTATGAAGTAGATATTATCGCAAATGAAGAGGATAAACTACATTTTATAGAAGTGAAAACCCGTACAAATGTTACCTATGGTTATCCTGAGGAGGCGGTAACCAAAATAAAATTGAAACACCTTATTAAATCTGCAAATCATTTTTTGCTCGTCAACCCTTTTTGGGAGAGAATACAATTTGATATTCTTTCCATATTAATGTTCCATGATAAAGAAATAAAATATTTGTTTATTGAAGATGTATATCTATAAAATCTTTATTAATGTTTAACCACAAAGGACACAAAGAAATGCACCGCAATGAACAGGAAGGGGGTTCCTTTGCGTTCTCCTTGGTTTATCTTCTTGATAACAGGATTCTTTCTTTGAGTTTCTCAACGAACTTATAGGTAGCAGGGCAATATTGAATGTTCTGCCTGTGTACATGCATATAATCGGGCATTTTTTTCTTTGTAAGATGCGGGAAGCCAGCGCAATCAGCAGGGCGAACTTCGTAAACTGAACACATATTTGTTTTTTTGTCCAGGAACTGGCAAGGCTTAGAGACATTCATCCAATCTTTCTCCTTTTTGTCATAATACAACCACTTATCCTTAAATGCCTGAACACTCATAGTAAGATAAGATGAAATTCTTCTCATATCCTTATACTTATATGTAGGACTCATCACCTTACAACAGTTTGCGCAGCCAAGGCAATCAGTTTCAGCCCAAACTTCCTTATCGAGTTCTTCAGCCATCTGTTCGAGATCCCTGAGGGGATTATTTTCAGTTTTTGTGAGGAAGTATCTGAAGCTTTTTTGATTTTGTAAGGATTTCTTTTTAAAAGCCCTTAGATTAATTACCGCCATAGTTTTTGTGATGCCGCCACACATTTAAGATTGGTAGAATAGATCAGCACTGTATAAAAATAAAATTAGGACATAATTTAATTCTACATTCATTTAATATTTTTAGCATCAACTCATTTATACCTGGTTTTATTAAACTCATTGTAGCTAATGTGGGAAGTTTATAAGAAAGGATTCAAAGCATATCTGCAATTGGAAAAATCTTTGTCTGATAATTCAGTCCAGGCATACCTGCATGATCTTGAGAAATTTACTCAATACCTGGATTTATATGGATTTAAAAAATCACCGCAGGATATCCTTTTAAAAGACCTGGAACAATTTGTAAAATGGGTTAGTGAACTAGGAATGACCCCCTCTTCACAAGCAAGGATCATTTCGGGGCTTAGAAGTTTTTACAAGTATTGTCTCCTTGAAGAGGTAAGTAAAAGAGATCCAACCGCCTTGCTGGAAGCGCCCAAATTGAAAAGATCATTACCGGATGTATTGAGTTTCCAGGAAATCGAAAGCATCATTTCAAAAATAGAAACGGGCACTCCTGAAGGAGCAAGGAATAAAGCCATTATCGAAACCCTGTACAGTTGCGGGCTACGGGTGAGTGAACTGGTTAATTTAAAGATCTCATGCCTTTATATGGAAATAGGGTTCATCAGGGTAATTGGGAAAGGAGATAAAGAAAGACTTATTCCCATAGGAAGCGCTGCAATCAAATACATTAACCTTTACAAGAATAATGTTCGTGTACACGTTCCAGTTATACCTGGCAATGAAGATATTTTATTCCTGAACCGGAGGGGAAGAAAGCTAAGCAGAGTAATGATTTTTATAATCATAAAAGATCTGGCGAAGCAGGCAGGAATTACAAAAAACATTTCGCCTCATACATTCCGGCATTCCTTTGCTACTCATCTTGTTGAAGGGGGTGCCGATCTGCGCGCAGTGCAGGAGATGCTTGGTCATGAAAGTATAACCACCACTGAGATATATACACACCTTGATAGAGAATATTTAAGGAAAACACTGGAACAGTTCCATCCGGGGTTTCAGAAGTAACATCGGTCGGGGCGCTTTCAGCGACCTGAGCGATAGGGGCTGTTGCTTAGCGCTCAGATCGCTGAAAGCTCCCCGACAGCGTTAAAGCACAACCAGTTTTCCAGATTGAATTATTTTATTGTTTGAATCAGAAATGGTAATAATGTAATTCCCGGCAACAATGCCCGCCTCACAGGTAACAGATTCTGTTACTTTTATTGAAGAGACATTCAATTGCTTCGTGAGCATCACTCTTCCATTGATATCCACAAGCTGCAAAGAATAATTTCCGTGTTTGAACAACTGTATACTTAAATTAAAAGAACCACCACTTGATACCGGATTAGGAAATACCTTTAAATAATTTGACGAAAGTAAGTTCTGAATACGATTAAGAAACGAATCTTTTTGATTTTGTGGATTGTTTATTATTGGATCCCTGGTAGTTATAGCATTGATTTTAGTTACAGAATCCTTTTT
>JADGPY010000015.1 GCA_017882205.1 Chitinophagaceae bacterium | reverse complement strand
TGCAATTGCGCATGTATGCTGAAATGCTGCGTGAAGGCAGTTGGGTAGAGGCATCCATCGATACTGCAAACCCTGCAAGGACTCCTGTTCCAAAGGCTGATATCAGGAAAATGCTTTTCCCGATAGGGCCGATAGTAGTCTTTGGCGCCAGCAATTTTCCATTTGCTTATTCTACTGCAGGAGGTGATACTGCCTCAGCGCTGGCAGCAGGTTGCGCGGTTGTGGTAAAAGCTCATCCGGCCCATCCTCAAACTTCTGAATCAGTATATCATGCTATACTTACTGCTATTGAGAAGTGCAGTATGCCCCAATATATTTTTCAACATGTTCATGGTGCTTCTATTGAAACAGGAAAAACTCTCGTCGAACATCCTGGCACTGCCGGAGTGGGTTTTACAGGATCTCTATCAGGTGGCAGAGCTTTATTCGATTATGCAAATAAAAGACCCAATCCCATTCCGGTATTTGCCGAAATGAGCAGTGTGAACCCCGTGGTTTTTCTTCCGGATACATTGGAAAAAAATGCTGTGAGTCTGGCAAAGATGTATTCAGATTCAATAACACTTGGTATGGGACAATTTTGCACCAACCCTGGTATTTTGCTTGCCATTGAAAGCGATGCGCTATATCAATTTACTCAACATTTAGAAAATGAATTTTCCCAGGTGATTCCGGCAAAAATGCTACATCGTGGAATTCAGAAATCCTATTTTGAAAAAATGGGGAAGGCTTTAAAAGAAAGTGGTGTTGAAGTATTACAGCAATCTAAAACACAACCTGCTGAACTGGAAGCCTATCCAACAATAGCTTCTGTACCTGGAAAAGAATTTTTGAACAACTCATACTTACATCAGGAAGTTTTTGGACCATACTCACTACTTGTCAAGTGCCAGGATATGGAAGAATTGCTACAGGTTTGGAAATCTTTAAGAGGCCAACTCACTACTTCCATCATGGCTACCGATCTTGATCTTTCCGCACATCCGGAAATAGTTGAAATGGCCATCACCATCGCTGGTCGAATTGTATTCAATAGTGTACCTACAGGTGTTGAAGTCTGTCCAAGTATGATGCATGGTGGACCTTATCCTGCAAGTACTGATAGCCGCTTTTCAGCAGTTGGCATTCATGCAGTAAAGCGCTGGCTGCGTCCTATCTGTTTTCAAAACTGCCCCGAAGAATTACTTCCGGAGGAATTGAAGGATGGAAATCCAAGAGGAATATGGAGGCTGGTAGACAATAAATTTGTAAAATAACCAACTCAATACCGCAAAATTTCTGATATACTCTTTTAAAATTGTCGAACTCCCTTGCTGAATTTTCTAATTTACTATTTTCGGATAAGCCAGTTCTTAATTAACTGAGTTAATGTAATGTATATTATCAGTATTCCGGCCAAAAATAACCAGTATAGAGCCGGTAGTTGAACAAACCCCAGTGTTTCTGCCAAAGGTGAGATGGTCAGCCAGGCACCTACTATAACTATTAAGATAGAAGTCATGATCAGCGGCCAACTGGCACGACTTTGAATGAATGGTATTTTGTTAGTGCGGATAACATGAATGATCAATGTTTGGGTGAATAGTGATTCAACAAACCAACCGGTATGAAAAAGAGCAGGATTATCCTTGCAATGAAATACATACCACATAATAAAAAAAGTAATATAGTCGAAAATCGAACTTATAGGGCCGATAAAAAGAATAAAACGTTTAAGTTCATCAATGGCCCATTTACGGGGTTTGACTAGCCAGTCGCTATCAACATTGTCTGAGGGAATGGTAGTTTGTGAAAAATCATACAACAAATTATTTGTCAACACCTGAATGGGCAGCATTGGCAGGTAGGGCAGAAAAGCGCTGGCTCCCACCACGCTGAACATATTACCAAAATTTGAACTTGCCGCCATTTTGATATATTTAATGATATTACCAAAAACCCTACGGCCTTCTATTACACCCTGCTCCAGGACAAGCAGGCTGTTTTCCAGCAAAATGATATCTGAGGATTCTTTTGCAATATCAACTGCTGAATCCACTGAAATACCGATATCAGCCGTTTTTAACGCAGGAGCGTCGTTTATACCATCTCCCATAAATCCTGTGACGTGTCCATTTTTTTGCAGCGCAATAATGATTCGTTTTTTGTGTTCAGGTACCAGCCTTGCAAAGACGCTAATTTGGTTAACAATTTCAGCCAATTGGGCATCGTCCATTTTTTCAATTTGCTCTCCAAGAAGTATTTTTTCAGAAGGCAGCCCTACTTTATTACAAATACATGCGGTGATTGTTTCATTATCCCCCGTCAGGATCTTAACATCTACTTTCAGGTCAGCCAATTTCTTCAGTGCCTCCTGGGCAGTTTCTTTGGGAGGATCTAAAAAGGAAAGAAAACCCAACAGAATTAAATCAGATTCATCTTTTACTGAGTAAACCGGTTCATCACTGGCACCTGGCATGAATTTGTAAGCCAGGCTAATCACTCTGAATCCCTGCCTGTTCAATTCGTTTACCATTTTGATACTGTCCAAACGATGCTGTGGCTGCATGTCGGAAATTTCTCCATTGATTTCTACTTTAGAACATAAATCGATCAGGCTTTCCACAGCACCTTTACATATTAATATGTTTAACCCTGTTTTATCTTCCAGCACAACCGACATTCGCTTTCTTACAAAGTCAAAAGGAATTTCATCTATTTTATTATATTTTTCTTTGACGCTTAAATTTCCTTCCAATTCTTCGTGGTCGAGGATGGCATCATCCATCAGGTTCTTCAAACCGGTGTGATAATAACTGTTCAGGTACCCGAAATCCAACACTCTCTGGCTTGGTTTCCCTGTTACATCCAAATGGTTTTCAAGTACAATTCGTCCCATGGTGAGGGTACCGGTTTTATCTGTACACAATACATCCATTGCGCCAAAATTCTGAATGGAATTCAACCTTTTTACGATCACTTTTTTTCTCGCCATTGCCATCGCGCCTTTTGAAAGGTTAACGGTTACAATCATAGGAAGCATTTCTGGCGTAAGACCAACAGCCACAGCGAGGGCGAAAAGAAATGCTTCCAGCCAATTATGTTTGCTCAGCCCGTTAATGATAAATACAGCCGGAACCATTATCATAATGAAACGAATCATTAACCATGTAAACCTGTTTACACCTTTATCAAAACTTGTCAATTCCCTTTCTCCGGCAATACTAGAGGCTAATGAGCCGAAAAAGGTCTTGTCACCCGTGTAAACAACTAAAGCTGAAGCAGTACCGCTTACAACATTGGAACCAAGAAAACAGATATTACTCAATTCCAACTCATTTCCTTTGGCAGACAGGCACTCATCAGCATTTTTTTCAACAGGCATCGCCTCTCCGGTAAGCGTAGCTTGATTTATAAAAAGATCCTTTGCCGAAAGTACACGAACATCAGCAGGCACCATATCTCCAGATCCCAAACGTATAATATCACCTGGAACAAGAAATTTTAATGGTAATTCAGTATCCTTACCATCGCGGCATACAGTGGCATGGGTACTAACCATTGCCCGCAACTTTTCAGCAGCTTTGTCTGCACGCATCTCCTGTAGATAACGCAGCAACACTCCTAATAATACCATTATGAATATAACTATTGTTGCCCGGACATCTCCCGTGAGAAAAGAAACGACTCCAAGTATTGCGAGGAGTATGACAAGTGGGTTTTTTAGATTAATCAATAATCGGCGCCAGGGAGACAAAGGTTTTTCCTTTGCCACTTCATTAAAGCCATATTTACTTATTCTGATTTCGGCTTCTTCCTGAGAAAGTCCTCCTGGTATAAATCCCACACTGGATTGTATTTCCTGTAAAGGAAGAACGATGAGATGATTTTTGGCGTTCGCTTTTTCCATTGTTAAAGTTGGTATACCGGCTAAGTCTCTAATGTGAAAAATAGAAAAATTTTCGGGATTTGGGAATGACAGCTATCAATAAGAAAGATGATATAATTCAAGTTGGCTAAGTTACATATAAATTAAAAAATACGTCTCTACCCACTCCAATCTCTGGTGCAATAAGTTTTTTAATTCTTAGCACTAAGGGGGCGGTTTTGCCTGGTACCGCTAAAGCGGCAGCTGCAAAACCGAGCCCTCCGACCGCTGATAGCAGTTTTTAAGTTAATTTAGCCCTTCCATGATTCATTCATTTACATGCATAGATGCTCATACCTGCGGGAACCCCGTCAGGCTTGTAGCTGAGGGAGGGCCCGACTTAGAAGGTAGGAATATGAGCGAGAAACGACAACATTTCCTTAAGGAGTATGATTGGATAAGAACTGGATTAATGTTTGAACCACGGGGGCATGATATGATGAGCGGAAGTATTTTGTATCCTCCACATGATCCTCAAAATGATTTCGCAGTCCTATTTATCGAAACCAGTGGCTGCCTTCCCATGTGTGGGCATGGAACAATAGGTACTGTTACCATAGGGATTGAAGAAAATTTAATCTTTCCAAAAATTCCAGGAGTAATAAGGATGGAGGCACCTGCCGGGGTGATTAACATCCACTATAAGCAGGAAGGCAAAAAAGTAACTTCGGTTAAGCTGACAAATGTTCCATCCTTTCTTGCAGTAGAAAATTTAAAGGTTGATCTTCCAGGATATGGAACACTAAATATTGATGTTGCTTATGGAGGAAATTATTACGCCATTGTTGATGAGCAGGAAAATTTTAGTGGGATACAAAATTTTACAGCAGGAGAATTGATCAGCATGAGTAAACTGCTTCGAAAAATAATCAATGAACAAAAGCAGTTCATCCATCCTCTGGATTCAACAATTAATGGCTGCTCACATATTCTATGGTCAGGTAAAACAATTGATCTAAACTCCACTGCAAGAAATGCTGTATTTTACGGCGACAAGGCAATAGACAGGTCACCGTGTGGTACTGGCACATCAGCACGGATGGCCCAATGGTTTGCAAAAGGGAAATTAAAGCAGGGTGAAAAATTTATTCATGAAAGTATTATTGGATCTACATTTACCGGAACTATTGAGGCGATTACGGAAATTGCGGGAAAGCCGGCTATTATTCCATCCATTGAAGGATGGGCACGGATTTATGGACATAATACTATAAGCATAGATGAAGATGATCCATATGCATTTGGCTTCCAGGTGGTGTAAGCTTATTTTTTAAATTTTGAACTCTTTATTAATTCAGTTGAAGAAATAAAAAAAACAACTCAAAATGTCTTCAGTAATTATCATCGGCGGCGGAATTATCGGATTGTGCAGTGCATATTACTTGCATGATGAGGGTTATACCGTAACGATTCTAGACAAGTCGGACATGCTTGATGGTTGCTCCTATGGAAATGCTGGTTATCTTTCTCCAAGTCATTTTGTTCCTTTAGCCACTCCTGGGATAGTAAAAAAGGGATTTAAATGGATGCTGAATTCCAAAAGTCCATTTTATGTTCAACCCCGGCTTGATGCAACATTGATCAATTGGGGATTGAAATTCATCAAAAGTGCAACCGCTGCTCATTCTGTAAGATCTGCTATTCCCCTTCGTGATATTTCATTGCTAAGTAAAAAATTATATGAAGAGATTGCCATTGCCCCCGGTTTTGATTTTTATTATGAAAAAAAAGGTATGATTGAATTCTTCAAGACAGAAGTTAATGCCCATCACGCAGAAGAGATGGTGGTACAATCAAACAAACTGGGCCTGGAAGCAATGCTATTGAGTAAAGAGCAGGTACAGGAGCTAGAACCGGATCTACAAATGGACATTCTTGGAGGTATTTATTTTAAATGTGATGCACATCTGTATCCCAATAAATTAATGAGTGATCTCAAAAATGATCTCATGAAAAAAGGCGTTTTGATCCACACTCAGCAAGAGGTGACTGGCTTTATTACTGAAAATGACAGGATCAAAGGTGTACGAGCAGGGCAGGATTTTTTTGCAGATGAGGTTGTACTGGCAGCAGGAGCATTGACTGGTGAGGTGGCAAGGAAGCTTCAACTCCGGATTCCAATGATTGGTGGAAGGGGCTATTCTGTCACTTTCGACAATCCACCTTTTAAAGTTCAACACCCTATTATTTTAACTGAGGCAAGAGTGGCTATAACGCCAATGGCGGGGAATAAAGTTCGTTTCGGCGGTACAATGGAGATAACATCATTTAATACCCCGCCTAAATTGAAAAGGGTTGAAGGGATCTTTGAGTCAGTAAAAAAATATTTCCCTTCTTTTGATCTACCCATTCCGAAGGATAAAATATGGTATGGTTACCGGCCCTGCTCGGCTGATGGATTACCTTATATAGGCAGACCGGCAAAATATAAAAACCTGGTAGTTGCCAGTGGGCATGCAATGCTGGGGTTAAGCCTGGGGGCTGGGACTGGCAAATTGGTGAGCGAGATTATATGTAAGAAACAACCTTCGACTAATATCTCTGCGTTTGATCCTGACAGATTTCAGTGATTTTTATTAACTTTAAAAGCAACCATACTGACCTAAAAGTCGTTTTTCATGAATAACTGTGCACCAATTGAAGAGTTTACCTGAAATAATTGAAGGCTGTCTTCAGCAAAATCAAAGGGATCAGAAATATCTCTATGAGCGATATTATGGCTATTGCCTTAAGGTAGTATTCCGCTATATCTTCCGTTACGACAAAGCGACTGACGTTGTTAATGATGGCTTTGTAAAGATTTTCGGCAAGATGGATCATTTCCATTATGAGAGCAGTGTGAACCTGGAAATGATATTGATGGGGTGGATGAGGAAGATCATGATTAACACCTCCATTGACTGGCTACGAAAAAGCAATTTTTTACCTGAGATTGGAGTGATCAATGATGGTATCTGGCTCGAGGACAAATCCCAGTCTGCAGACAATTCGCTTTTATATAAAGAACTGATCCTTGAGATAAAAAAATTGCCTCCGGGATATCGGGCAGTGTTTAATATGTATGTGATCGATGGATTTACGCACCAGGAAATTGCAGACCGTTTGCAGATAGCTGTTGGCACATCAAAATCGAATCTATCAAAAGCGCGGGGCCTTCTGCAAAAATTTATTAAAGTAGGCGACAAAGAAATTAATGTATGCTATATGTGAATGACGATATGGATGAATTATTTCGCCGTGCTGCGGATAACTACCCACTTAAAACGGATAGCGCAGAATGGAAAAAAGTGAGCGATCACTTACCTGTTAATAATTTGACTACTCCGGACCCAACTCCGGATACTAAAAATAGATATTGGCTATTGCTTTTATTATTACTCATTCCAATAATATGGCTGAGCAATAATTATCTTTCAACCAAAAAGCCCGTCAATACTGCTCAGAAATTAAAGAATTCTTCACCAATAACCAATGCAGTTACCTCTGCTGATAATGCTTTATCCGCAACCATCGAAATCGGGACAATTTCAACGAGTCTTAAACAACATCCTTCCACTGTGGCTTCCACTCATCATGTATTGTCAATTCCATCGCATACAAAAAGCACAATCACTAATCCGGATGTAGTAGTTGCTGAGACGGCACCACCAGCGGCTATTTCAAATGACCCGAAAATATTAATACAAACAGAAGAGCAAAGCCCTGCAACAGGAAAGAAAGACATTGATACAAAAACCGTTAACCCCAACATTACTACTGAAAATAAACAGGCTCCAGTGAAAAATGTGGCTTCAGAAGCTGCTGAAAAAAAATCTACAAAATCCTCTAAGAATAAACAGTCCCATTTGTATGCAGGGATCATGGCCGGTGTTGACGTAAGCACGGTGAAATTACAAAACATCCTGAATGCTGGCCTCCAGGGTGGAGTACTCATTGGTTATAACTTCAATAAAAGGCTTAGCCTGGAATCAGGATTGTATTTTGATAAAAAATATTATTATACTGATGGGAAGTACTTCGATTCAAAAACACTTTATCTGCAGGGATCCGCCAAGGTTGTAGATGTAAAAGGCAATTGTTATATGTTGGAGGTGCCACTGAATCTTAAATATAATTTCGTTGTAGATGGCAAGTCGCAATGGTTTTCAATACTAGGTTTTTCATCCTATTTCATGAAGAAACAAAGTTATGATTACAACATTCAGTATAATAACTATCAATACCAGAAATATGCAGATTATACAACTCCATCCAATACATTCTTTTCTGTTATCAACCTTGGTGTAGGGTACACAAATGATCTTGGAAAGAAAATAAAACTTCGCATCGAACCTTATGTCAAAGTTCCTATCCAGAAAATTGGAGTTGGCAATTTACCCATTACAAGCGCTGGAATTAATGTGGGCATAACTAAGAAATTTTAGCCACAAAGACTTTCTTTACAAAGCAACCATCAAAAACTATTATCCGTATTGAGAGATAATAATTGTACTAAATGGAAAACTTTACTGCAACAAATACATCTGGTTCAATTGCTCATGCTGCATCCCTAAGGGAAAATTTTTCTGACATTACTCTCTACGAGGTAAGGAAAATCAAGGATCCAGTTTGCAGCAAACAAATTCCTCTTTTTTCTCCTTTGTCGAATCGATCTAATTTGTTGTTGAAGAGATCTTTGGACATTACATTTTCATTGTTTTTCATCGTCTTTATACTTTCATGGCTGACACCACTGCTTGCTATATTGATTAAGTTGGACTCTAAGGGTCCTGTTTTTTTTAGACAGAGACGAAATAAAAATCTGGGAAGAGTATTCACTTGCATTAAATTCAGAACCATGATCGTTAATGCGGATGCAGATGTTCTATCAGCTAGTGAGAATGATAAACGAATTACCAGGTTCGGAGGACTACTGCGCAAGCATCACCTGGATGAACTTCCGCAACTGATTAATGTATTAGCAGGTGATATGTCGATCATTGGTCCAAGGCCTCATATGGTTGCTGAAAATTCAAAGTTTGAGAACATGTTTGATGAGTATGCAAGCAGGCATGCCATTCTTCCAGGCATCACAGGGCTAGCACAGTCATATGGTAATTTTGGGGCAACACATGATATTGAAAAGGTTAAACAACGGGTTGAACTTGATCTGTACTACATTAGAAAGTGGTCTTTGATAATGGATGTAAAGATACTTGTGCGAACAGGCAGGTTAATACTTGGAATATAAAGAGAAAAAACAACCTTCAATCGCCTACCCTATCTGATTGAAGCAATTGATTCCATCATTTTTCAATCATATAAAAACTGGGAATTGATAATTGCCGAAGATGGATCTACCCATGGCACTCCTAGAAGATAAGAAACCTTCCAAAGAAATAAACAATCATAACTTCGGCCAGTATTAATAATAACTGCATTTGATCAAGTTAGTAAAAGATATTTTTATTATCCTCCAACGGGAAGAAAAGAAAAGGTTACTGACTCTTACCATCCTGGATGTTGTGATAAGTATCCTGGATATTGGTTTCCTGGTGATCCTTCTCTACATCATTAATTATTATACACAATCCCGTATCAAACATGACCTGCCTTTTTTAGATCAATATCCTTTATTACCCATACTCATTTTTTTTATTTTCTTCAGCTTGAAAAACCTTGCGGGATATAATGTTTTCAGGATGCAATCTGCATTTGTTTACAAGGTGGCCTCCCGGATATCAAAGGATGGTTTGTCTCAATATCTCTCAGGATCTTATACTGATTATGTAAATGTTGATTCTTCTGTGCACATCCGAAGGATCAGTCAGCAACCAATCGAATTCTGTCACTATGTACTAAGCGGGGTACAACAAATCGTCAGTCAATCTGTGTTGATACTCCTAACGCTTGTCGGAATATTGATATTTAATCCTATATTATTCCCATTGTTATTTCTGATCCTGGTACCACCTGTTTTTGTAATTGCAATGCTCATCAAAAGAAAGCTGAACTCAGTGCGCGTATCAGGGAAAAAAGTTAGTGAGAAAGTGCTTCAGCATTTGCATGAAGCACTTGCAGGATTTATTGAAAGCAACTTGTATGAAAGAAATGATTTCTTTATCAGCAGGTACCAGGGATTCCAGGAAAACTTTAATCAGCACTTATCGGAGCAACAGGTGATACAAAATCTTCCATCAAGATTGATTGAAGTATTCGCAATTTTCGGATTGTTCATTCTCATTGCAATCAATTCATATTTATCACACAGCAATTCCGTACAGATCATTACGCTCGGCGCTTTTATGGCCGCGGCCTATAAGATTATTCCCGGGATAGTCAAGATCCTTAACAGCAGCGGCCAGGCAAGAACATACTCATTTACTGTAAAAGATATCTTACAGAACAAAAAATCATCCTATATTAAACAGGTTCATAAAGACCCTATTACATCTATCGAATTTAAAAATGT
This sequence comes from Chitinophagaceae bacterium, assembly GCA_017882205.1. Taxonomy (GTDB): domain Bacteria; phylum Bacteroidota; class Bacteroidia; order Chitinophagales; family Chitinophagaceae; genus Ginsengibacter. The sequence continues at coordinate 1,222 of JADGPY010000015.1, read as the reverse complement.
CTCATTTCAATATAAAGAGAAAGCACTATTAAATGATCTTTCATTCAAGATCACCAAAGGTGATATGGTTGGAATAGCAGGAAAATCCGGAAGTGGGAAAACAACATACATAAATTTACTTCTTGGTTTTTTGTCCCCTATAGAAGGAGATATCCTGATCAACAACAATCCATTAGAAAGCAGCCAGCGTAAAAGTTATTGGGATAAGATTTCATACGTAAAACAGGAACCATTTTTTATTCATGATACCATAGTTAAGAATATAACTTTTACTAATGATGAGTTCGATGAATCTAAATTATCGCAGGTAATGAAGATCACAGGTGTTGATAATTTGGTGAAACGTTTCCAAGACGAATACAAAACAATGATTACAGAAAATGGTAAAAACTTTAGTGGTGGCGAAAAGCAGCGGATCTTACTGGCCAGGGCATTATATAAAAACTTCGATGTCATAATTCTTGATGAGAGTTTTAATGAACTTGATGAAAGCTCGGAGGATAAAATGTTACAACATTTAAAGAAACTATCTGAGGAAGGTAAAATAGTTATCCTGTTAACCCATAATACTGCGGCCTTTGAATATTGCAATAAGAAAATTGTACTTGAATGACTGTTGCCAAAACCTTACTTATACTTACCCCCGGTTTCCCCGCCGATGAAGCTGATACTACCTGTCTTCCGCCGCAACAAATTTTTATCAAAGCATTAAATAAAAAATATCCCGAATTAAATATCATCATTCTATCATTTGATTATCCGTTTTTAAAAACTACCTACAGATGGCATGGCAATACAATAATTAGTTTTAATGGATGGAAAAAGGCTAAAATATCAAGGATCCTAATGTTGATCTCGATCTGGAGAAAATTGAAAAGGTTAAAAAAAGAAAATGCTATTGTTGGCCTGTTAAGTTTTTGGTTCGGTGAATGTGCACTTATTGGCAGATATTTCGGAAAACTTTACAGCATTAAACAATATACATGGATATTGGGACAGGATGCGAAGAAGGGAAATAAATACGTTCGGATAATCAGGCCTGCCGATACAAATTTGATCGCAATTTCTGATTTTATAGCAGAAGAATTTTGTAAAAATTATAAAATCAGGCCTCTTCATATTATTCCTGTTGGAATTGACACTTCAATGTTTGGTAGCAAAATTGCAAAAAGGAATATTGACATAATGGGTGCAGGTTCTCTTATTCCTTTAAAGCAGTATA
>JADGPY010000173.1 GCA_017882205.1 Chitinophagaceae bacterium | reverse complement strand
CTTTTAGTATGGATGGAACGATTGCAAAATTGGATGAGATCTGCGACCTGGCTGATAAATATGATGCAATTGTGATGATTGATGAAAGCCATTCCAGTGGCTTTTTAGGGAAAACCGGCAGGGGTACACATGAATACAGGGGAGTAATGGACAGGATTGATATTATTACTGGAACCCTGGGAAAAGCCCTGGGCGGGGCAAGTGGCGGTTTTACCAGTGGCAGAAAAGAAATTATTGACATTTTACGGCAACGCAGCCGGCCCTATCTTTTTAGCAATAGCCTTGCACCAAGTATTGTAGGGGCCTCTATCGCCGTACTTGACATGCTGAGCGAAACAACCGAATTGCGCGACAAGCTTGAAACCAATACAAAGTATTTCAGGCAAAAGATGCTGGAAGCCGGCTTCGACATAAAGCCCGGAGATCATCCTATAGTTCCTATCATGCTCTACGATGCAGTGCTAGCTCAAACTTTTGCATCAGAACTCCTGGAGGAAGGCATCTACGTAATCGGGTTTTTCTTCCCCGTTGTTGCAAAAGGCCAGGCACGGATACGGGTACAAATTAGTGCGGCTCATGAAATGGATCACCTTGATAAAGCGATTGATGCCTTCACCCGGATAGGAATAGAATTGGGAGTAATAAAGAATTTATAATACCACTCTAAAAATTTAATCAGAACTTTAGCTAAATTATTTTAATGACAGATAAAGCGTCCACATTTAAAGCGAAAAGCACCATCAAAAGCCAGGATTTGGAACATCGGCAAAAGATAAATTTCAACATTGGCCGTTATAATGCTGCTATTCCACAGGGCATACACCAGTTCTCAGACGTTCATCTGGCACGCGAAAGGGCAAAAAATGTTAAATGGAGGGCTATCGAAACACTTGATCAGCAACTTGAACAGTTTGAAATGAATCTAAAAAAACGTGGTGGAAAAGTATTATGGGCTGAAGATTCTCAAGAGGCACTGGATCTAATCCTGGAGATCTGTAAAGCAAAGAATTGCATTACCATCGTTAAGAGTAAGAGTATGGTTACTGAGGAAATTCATTTGAATGATTTTCTTAAAAAAAATAATATTGAGAGTGTAGAAACGGATCTGGGTGAATATATTCAGCAATTGGACGGAGAGGCACCTTATCATATCGTAACGCCCGCAATGCATAAGAGCAAAGAAGATGTGGCGAAACTATTTGCCGAAAAATTAGGTACCGATCCAAAGCTTACGCCAGAAGAACTTACACTGGTAGCCAGGCAAAAATTACGCTCAAAATATGTGGAGGCTGAAATTGGAATCACGGGTGCCAATTTTATCATTAGTGATACAGGTAGTATTGCTATTACTGAAAATGAAGGCAATGCCAGACTTAGTTGTGCCTGGCCTGAAACACATATAGTCGTTGTAGGCATAGAGAAAGTTATTCCTTCAATAACAGACCTTGGTCTGTTTTGGCCCTTGCTTGCTACATATGGTACAGGGCAGAAGATAACCGTATACAATACGGTGATCAGTGGCCCTAAACAAGAAGGCGAAACAGATGGGCCTTCTGAAATGTATGTCATCCTCCTGGACAATGGTCGCACAAATATCCTGGCAAATAGTAAACAAAGAGAAAGCTTGTATTGTATCCGTTGTGGAGCATGCCTGAATGCCTGCCCGGTTTATAAGAACATAGGCGGACATACATATGGGACTACTTATAGCGGACCTATTGGAAGTGTGATCACCCCACACCTGCAGGGATTGAATGAATATAAGCATCTTAGTTATGCTTCGTCACTTTGTGGTAATTGCACAGAAGTATGTGCAGTAAAAATCAACCTTCACGAGTTGTTGCTTGAGAATCGCCACGAGGCTGTAGAGGAAGGTTTCCTTTCATTCGGCGAACGTTTTGCATGGAAGATGTGGAAACGTGCGTCCCTCAGTAGGGGGATGATGAACATGGCAAATGGCACCATGAAAAACTGGTTCGTTAATAAAGTTTTTAAGGTTTGGACGAAGCATCATAGTAATTTAGATTTTAGTAAAAAAACTTTCAACAAGATGTGGAAGGAAAGGCGTGGAGGAAAAGGCAATTGAGAAGTAAAAAATCTTTGCATGACACACTTTAATGTTTGAAATGCCTCATGCCGGTAATTACCATGGCAAGATGGTGTTGTTTGCAATATTCAATGGAGTCATTGTCCCTGATACTTCCTCCAGGTTGTATAAAAGAAGTGATACCCGCATTGTGTGCAATCTTTACACAATCATCAAAGGGAAAGAAAGCATCACTTGCCAGTACTGCTCCGGAAAGATCAAAATTAAACTGCTTTGACTTATCCAATGCCTGCCTCAAAGCGTCTATGCGTGAAGTTTGTCCGCATCCTTTTCCAAGGAGCTGTTTGTTTTTAATCAGGGCGATTGCATTGCTCTTTAAATGTTTGCAAACGATGTTGGCAAAGAGAAGATCTTGTTTTTCAACTTCGTTTGTATCCCTTCCTCCTGTTTCTTTCCAGTCAATATAATTTCCTTCATCCTTTTGCTGCATTAATACCCCATTTAATACTGACCGGTATTGTTGTGGCATGGAAGCCCCATCCTGCTTTTTTTGTAACAGGATACGATTCTTTTTCTTTCTCAAAATGTCAAGTGCTTCCAGATCAAACGCGGGTGCGATCAGCACTTCAAAAAATAATTCATTGATCGCTATCGCAGTAGCTTCATCAATTCTTACATTGGTTATCAATATCCCACCGAACGCGCTTTCCGGATCTCCTGCTAATGCGGCAACCCAGGCTTCTTCTAAGGTATTTCTAATGGCAATCCCACACACATTGGTATGTTTAATTATTGCGAATACAGCCTCTTGATTTTCTGATGATGAAGGATTTCCAAATTCATTCATTAATTGCACAGCAGCATCCACATCAACTATATTATTATACGATAGTTCTTTGCCATTCAGTTTATTAAACAGATCATCCAGGCTTCCATAAAAAAAGGCTTGTTGATGAGGATTTTCACCATATCGTAATATGGTTCTTTCAGTATTGAAGGGATTATAAAAATTGCTTCCTGAAAAATAATTAGAGATAGCAATATCATATCCTGTGCATATATCAAAGGCTTTTGATGCAAACATTCTTCTCTGTTCCAGGGTTGTTGCACCATCTTGTTCCAGTAATAATTTTTCTAATGCAGGGCATTCTTTTTTGGAAGCGATGACCACTACATCATTATGATTCTTAGCTGCTGCACGTATCATGGAGGGTCCACCGATATCAATTTTTTCAATAATCAGTTTTTCATCAGAAGTGCTTTTTACCGTTTCCTCAAAAGGATAGAGGTCAACAATTACAAGATCTATCCATGGAATATTATACGTCTTCATTTCTGCAGTATCCCTTTCATTATTACTTCTTCCAAGGATACCCCCGAATACAGCGGGATGTAATGTTTTTACTCTACCCCCGAGGATAGCAGGATAATTTGTTAATGATTCTACGGCTAAACATGGAACTCCCAGTTCCCTGATGTATTTTTCAGTTCCTCCTGTGGAATAGATATTGACATCAAGTGAATGAAGCCGTTTAATGATATTTTGAAGTCCATCCTTATAATAAACAGAGATAAGGGCGTTCTTAATTTTTTTATTCATTTGCAGGGGGCTAAAGATCAATAATATATGCGCCATCCTCTGGAACAGAATGACAGCGCAAATGTAGCCCTTCACACTCTGTTTTCCATTTACGAATTTTCCACAAGTTATTGGATGCATCGAGTACAAAGTTGTTGCAGCTAAAGGACTCTGTGAGTGATTGAATTGTGCATTTTGCATTCCTTGAAAGAACAATGATATCTATGTTCATCTTATTTTTTGCAGGCTGAAAATTTGTATTGGAATCCACTATTAGAATTTTTCTATCTTCAAAAAAGTAAAAATAATTCATTGAGTAGAGTGAGGTAAGTGGCTTGCTCACCTGGAAT
>JADGPY010000172.1 GCA_017882205.1 Chitinophagaceae bacterium | reverse complement strand
TCGTTTTCATATTTCACCATTGCCTGCACAAAAAGGGAAATAGTGCGCTCAGAATTTGATGGATGAACGCAAATACTTCCGAACGGCTGCCATCCCTGTGTGATCAACATATTAATACCGTCCGTAAACTTAAGTACATCATTTACACTTACTACACAATATTGGGTTATTCTTGTCATTCTATTAATTTGAAACGCAAAAATACTGTAAATGTACTTTAGCCCTAAAAATAATCCTTCTAAAAAATTGGCGAATGCCTTCAGGCATTTAATATTGGTTCCTGACATACCTCCAAATAGAAATCTAAAATACTTCCTCGATCACTTTTCCCACACATCCATTAGGCATCTGTATTTTAAGCATTGCTGCTATAGTTGGTGAAATGTCTGTCATATAGGTCTCCCGGTTTGTTTTTCCTTGTTTTACATTCCAGCCAAACCATACCAGGGGAATATGTGCATCATAAGGATTCCACGATCCGTGAGTTGTGCCCTCTTCACTCCCTGCAAAATAAGCTGGCTTGACCGTAAACTGAATATCTCCACTCCGCTTTGGATTATAGCCGTTGATCGTCATTCTTTTTATCGGCTCGGGTAAAGAAGTTTCACTGATACGTTCTGTCTCGAAAGATTGAACAATAAATGATTCATCCAATAAAAGCTTTATTACAGCCTTTTTAACTTCACCTAAAGATTTTCCACTTCGTTCTATTTCATTTGTATTTAAATAAACCTGGTAATTCTCTAATATCCTAACCCCATTCTTAATATTGAACTGCTTGTCTAACATCATCGTAATTTCTTTTGACAATGTCCCCTCATTGAAAACACCGGCAGGAGTATTATGTTGTTGCATGAAGGCAGGAATATGTGCGACACCATGATCTGCTGTAAGGAATAAAAGATAATTTCCTTTGCCGGCTTTTTCATCCAGGAATTGCAAGAATTCAGCTATATCCTTATCAAGTCTCAAATACGTATCCTCCACTTCAATTGAATTTGGTCCAAACAAATGACCGATATAATCCGTCGAAGAAATACTTATAGTAAGAAAATCAGGGACGTCATTTTTACCTAGCTTTTCATTGTCTATTGCCGCCATCGCCAAATCAAATGTATAGGTGATAGAAGATGGCGTGAATTTGAATGCTTCATATTTAGCTTTACTGATCTGCGAAATTCTGTGTGGAAACGTTTTGGAGTTCTCGCCTTCTATTGAATGCTCATACGAATTATCGTCGCCGGCACTCTGATCATATTTTTCAATAGGTAATATCGTATTCCAGTCCTTTGACATTGCATTATCCGGGAAATGCGTATCATTTAATTGTTTTAACCAACCAGGAAGGTCCCTCATGTAATAGCTGCTTGTGATCCAGTTTCCGGCTTTATCATCATACCAGTAGGCAGCATTTGCCACGTGCCCGGCTGGAAGGATAGAAGCCCTGTCTTTCAGTGCTATTCCTATTACTTTGCTTTTGAAATTATTACTGAAGCGAAGTTCGTCAGTAATGGTAGTTGTCCATAAATTTCGGGGGCTCATCTTACCCCATACAGTAGTACTTCCGACGGTGCTGACAGTTGAATCATCCGTACAGTAAACATTCTTGCCAATACTTTTTTCAAACCAATTGTTACCTACCATTCCATTGATGGCTGGAACACTTCCTGTATAAATACAACTATGGCCTGGTGCAGTATATGTTGGTATATATGGAACCAGGGTATTCTCACAACTGAATCCCTGGCTCAATAATCTTTTAAATCCATTAGCCCCATAGAGATCATTAAATCGGTATAAATAATCCCATCTCATCTGATCTATTACAAGCCCAATGATCAATTTAGGACGCGGGATTGAAGAATTTCCTGAAGATTGAGCATACAGCCCTGTAATATTTATAAAACTCAATAAAACAAAAATGATCCTTCTACTCATGAATTTTTTTTTAAAGATAGAGTGTTGATATTGGATTTTTATATCCAGATCACAGGATTTAAGAATTGAATGAGTCTAATATGAACTATTTCTTATGGCTTTTAATGGGTATTACCAATTATATGATTTATACAAGTGAATGAGGACGCATGTCTTATGGTTAATTCTAATGCCTTATTTTTGCACCTCATTCATCACATTAAATAATTGTTATGATCGATGTTTTTGAAAAGCTGGTTAAAGATGGTGGACCCCTGGGGCAACATGTTGAAAGAGCGCATGGATATTTTGCATTTCCTAAACTGGAGGGAGAACTAGGTGGCCGTATGTATTTCAGGGGTAAAGAGAAGATCGTATGGAGTCTGAATAATTATTTGGGATTGGCAAATCATCCCGAGACAAGAAAAGTTGATATTGAAGCTGCAAAAAAATGGGGAATAGGTTATCCAATGGGTGCACGTATGATGAGCGGAAATAGTAACCTGCACGAGGAGCTTGAAAAAGTGATCGCAGATTTTGTAGGACGTGAAGATGCTATGTTATTAAACTTTGGCTACCAGGGTATTATGAGTTGCATAGATGCATTGGTAAACCGCCGCGATGTTATTGTATATGACAAAGAAAGCCATGCATGCATTGTGGATGGGGTACGCTTGCATGTGGGATATAGCTATGCATACAAACATAACAATATTGAAGATTGTGATAAACAATTGGAACGTGCTGCCAAAATAGCTGAGAAAAATGGCGGCGGCATCCTTGTGATCACAGAAGGAGTTTTTGGAATGAGTGGAAACCAGGGGAAATTAAAAGAGCTGGTAGAACTCAAAAAAAAATATAATTTCCGACTGTTGATAGATGATGCCCATGGTTTTGGATCAATGGGACCAACAGGTGCAGGCGCTGATGAGGGCCAGGGATGCCAGGTTGGTGTGGATCTATATTTCAGCACCTTTGTAAAAAGTATGGGAAGTATTGGAGCCTTCATTAGTGGGCCTAAAAAAGTAATGACATACTTACGCTATAATGTACGGTCCCAGATATTCGCCAAGAGCCTTCCAATGCTCGTAGTAGAAGGAATGATAAAGAGAATGGAGATGCTGAAAACCATGCCTGAACTCCGCGAAAAATTATGGCATAATGTTAACCGCCTGCAAAGTGGACTAAGAGAAAAAGGATTTGATATTGGCACTACCAATAGTCCAGTTACACCTGTTTATATGAAAGGTGACCTTCCGGAGGCCACAGGAATGGTTATGGATATAAGAGAGAATTACAACATCTTCTGTTCAGTGGTTGTATTCCCGGTGATACCAAAAGGACAAATTATCTTCCGCCTGATACCTACAGCCGCACATACTGATGAAGACACTGATATAACATTAAAAGCCTTCGAGGAAACAAAGAAGAAATTAGATGCAGGAGCTTACCATGCTGAAGAAATTCCCGATATGGCTGATAGTGGTAAAGGGATGAAGGGGGAAATGTAAAAAAAAGCCGGGCGACTAAAAAGAAGCCCGGGGCTAATCAAAAATCTTAACCATTTATCTTAACACTGTGAAACCATCTATATAGTCGGGTTTCTCTGGTGGCAGGTTGCTTCTAGTATCCTTTTTGGAATACTTTAACAGATCCTCCGGATATTATAATTAATGTGTTGAGCGAGGCGAAAAAAAAGGGGGCCGGATAAAAATCCACCCCCATTATAATCCAATATCCTATGAAAAACCGAGTTTGATCCCTAAAAAGGAATCGTAATATTATAACATGGCTACCATGATGAATGAAATGTATGCTGAAACTCCTGAAATGTTTTTGTTTTATACTCACCATCCCCAAAATACCGTACTATCAACTCAAGCTCTCGAGGTTCCATATAACCCGGGACCGGGATAGGTGGCGTACCATCGTTTAACAATATAACAGTAGTTGGAAAGCTTGCCTGTCCATTGGTTGCGAATAATGCAAATTCATTAATTTTATAGCCCGTATTATATGCAAACTTCCTGTTGTTCCAATTTAATGTATCCCTGGTTTCCGCATTTATTCTAACGGAATAAAATTTTTCTGACAAGTAGTTAATTACTTTTTGATTGCTATAGGTTTTCTGATCCATCACCTTGCACCAGTGACACCAATCCGTATAAACATCTATCAGTATTGGTTTGGTTTGCTGTTTTAATTTCTCACTCGCTTCCTTCAAATTCAGCCACTCCATCTTCTCGTGAGTTGGCTTAACTTTGCCGGAAGAAAAAATTATAAGGCAACTAATTAAAACAAGAATCAGTTTTTGCATATCTTTTAAGCAGCCCTTTAACGAAACAGTTTGATTTTTATTGGCTTTGTTTTCTTAAAATTAATTTTTTATTTCTATTTCCATATCACCTATAAAGTTAAAATTAATAATGCATAAAATTGTTTTAGCGATAACCGGAGCCAGCGGATCTGTTTACCCAAAAGTAATATTGGACAAACTATTTACTCTGCGGGCACAGTGGAGCGAGCTGAGTGTGGTAATGACCCAAAATGCAAGACTTGTATGGGAAACAGAGCTAGGTAATACATCCTATGAAGATTATGAGGTGAAAATGTATTCTCAAACGGATTTTTCAGCGCCTTTCGCCTCAGGTTCGGGGAAATACAATATCATGATCATTATTCCTTGCAGTATGGGAACACTTGGAAGAATAGCTTCCGGCATTTCGAACGACCTTATTACGAGAGCTGCAGATGTTATTTTAAAAGAACGTAGAAAGTTGATCTGCGCCATAAGGGATACCCCATATAACCTTGTGCATATACGAAATATGGAAACAGTAACCCTCGCTGGTGGAATAATTTGCCCTGCTACACCCTCCTTCTATAGCATACCTACCACAATTGAAGAAGTGGCCTCAACAGTCACCGACAGAATTCTTGACCTCGCAGGTTTAGATATTAATTCATTCAGATGGGGGTCATGATCAGATGGATGCCTTAAAATGAAAAAGACGTTGCATAGGAGACAACGTCTTTCCATGTTATTCATTGGGGATATTAAAAAACTTCGTACTGTATTATCTAAGATCTATTACTTCAACTTTTGGATATTTTTTTGAGTCGAAAGTAAAAACTTCATCGGACAGTGCTCCGCTGGTTATCATGCTATTTACTGCGTATGTGTACCTGTTTCCAGCCTTCTCAAAAATTTTGGTCTGCTTTATTGTTTGTGATGCTTTATCGACATCTAAAAGAACTTTAAAAAATGTTTTCGTTTTATCAATCGGCGTAAGTTCAATTTCTTCCAATGTCTTACCATTTAGTTTCACATCTCCATTTGATTTGATCAGGAAGTCCGTATTATAAAAGTCTGTAAACATCTTTTGCGGAGTAATCGTACCAGAAGAAGGGTCAACTTTATTTACCTGTACTTCATTGCTTGACTTATCATATGTCCATGTGGTATTCCCATCACAATAAATTTCCTGCCCTGTAATGCTGATGTGATACTTTCCACCTTTCATGTTCACTACACCTGATTTTGACCCCTGTACCTTACCTGCTGAATTCTCTATCTTAAGAGTGAACTTAGCTGTAACAGATTTAAAGCTTTTAAACTTTGCACTCACTGCATCCAATGTTTTTTGTGCATCCAGATCACTTTTCCCCATTCCTTTAGGTTGAGAATAAGCACTCATTGCAGTCAATAATAAAATAACAGGTAATAATCTTTTCATCATGCCAATTTAAAGGTTAAGATCCTATTGATCAATGGCGGCAAAGATAACTGAATAGAGGCTTTCAAGGTATTAAAGGTTTATCTGGGGTATTTAATAAACTGTTAATGTTATGTTGCACTTATTAATAGTATCAATCTTTAGGCCGTTTATGAATATGTTTGTAGCGGCATAAGAACTGCGCCTATATTCAACTTCAACTTCACTTTGCGCACATCCTCGGTTAATGGGTGGATGTTTTATTTTAATTCCAAACGATCAATATATAGTTATGCCTGAACCAAATATTGCTATTTCCCAAAGGGGAAATTATACCCCATCTGGTTTTTCAGCGTTTCTTTGGTGGCTTTCTACTGCTGAAGAGGAACTACTTGTAGATACTGTAGTGGATCGAAACAGGTTCAAAATTGTGGGAATGACAGTTCTTGCCACATGGGTGTTTGCAACCTTTACATGGACATACTTTTTCTCAACCATCATTGGTAATCCCTTTATGTTTATTATGCTTGGCGCATTCATGGGGTTTATCATTCTTACCATTGACAGGGCATTAATAAAAGGGATCACAAAGTTCAACAAAAGACAATTCACTCCACTCCTCTTCAGGGGAATGCTCGCTTTGACCATCGGCACTTTCATGGCACAGCCTGCAATATTGTACATGTTCAACAAAGAAATCATGCTGCAGATCTCACTTGACAATGAGAAAAAGAAAATGCAAAAAAGAGATGAGCTAGAAGCTCTGTATAAAACTAAAAAAGAAGAGCTCTCTTCAAAAAAACAATCAATAAAAGCTGAACTGGATAAGAAATATTCTGATGTTTCCAAAGCGCGTGAAAACTTCATTGCAGAAGCAGACGGAAGTGGTGGCACAGGAAAAATTGGTATTAAGGATATTGCTCTTGCAAAGAAAACAGAATATGAAAAATTAGATGGTGAATATAAAGCGCTACTAGCTATAGATCAGCCTAAACTGGATGGGCTGGATAAGGACCTTAATTCAATAGACGATGTGGTAAAAAACGAAGAGCAACAATTCACCAATTATTTCAATGATGGATTTCTAACAAGGATTGAAGCCCTGAACAATCTGGTAAAAACAAGTCCCGCTCTTCAATTTCGATACTATCTCCTGGTAGTTATATTAATGTTGATCGAATTAATGCCAGTGGTAGCTAAGACACTTCTACCATCAGGCACTTACGATGAGAAAGTTAGATTAAGGGAAGAAATGGAAATAGAGATCGCACGTTCTAATATCATAAAAGAAAAGGATTTGAAGGAGATGTACAATGCGATGGCAAAGGTAAATGATGAGGAAGCAATAACTGCTTTTTTCAACCTCACGAAAAATGATAAAAGTGAGAAGATCAAATCATTCTCAGAAAAGTGGAGAAATGAAAATCATCAAACTTTTGATGGGCTTTGGGCAAAGATGAAAAGAGAGATTTTGAGTAAGCAGGAGAACTAACCCAAGGCTAAAGTCTTGGATTATATCATCTCACTCTGCAACAGCGGATTTTTAATAGAATTCTTTGCTTCAGCAAATTCTTTTGAGGCCTTAATGAAATGAACAAATATTGGATGAGGATTTTCTACCGTACTTTTTAACTCAGGATGATATTGAACACCAATGAAAAAAGGATGACTTGGTAATTCCATGATTTCAACAAGCCCTGATGCAGTATTGAGACCACTCGCAATCATACCTGCATTCTCGAAACGGTTAAGATATGCGTTATTAAACTCCCAACGGTGACGATGCCTTTCACTAATATCGGTTTTTCCATAGATCCGATGGGCGAGAGTGTTTTCTTTAATATGGCATGGATAAGATCCAAGGCGCATGGTTCCTCCTTTGATGGTTATTTTTTTCTGTTCCTCCATCATATCGATTACAGGATTCTGTGTATCAGCTCTCATTTCAGTTGAGTCGGCATCTGTGATGCCCAGAACGTTACGGGCAAATTCAATCGCAGCCATTTGCATTCCAAGACATATTCCGAAAAAAGGAAGATTATTTTCACGGGCATATTTTACTGCGATCACTTTTCCTTCTACTCCCCTGAATCCGAAACCTGGTGCAACTAACAATCCATCGAGTTCACGCAGCTTCTCTCCAACATTATCTTCAGTTATAAATTCGCTGTGCACATTTACCACCTGCACCTTGCAATCATTCATAGCACCTGCGTGAATGAACGATTCCAGGATAGACTTATAAGCATCCTGTAATTCGATGTATTTCCCTATAAGGCCAATAGTAACTTTATTCCTGGGGCGTTTCAATTTCTCTAAAAAATCTTTCCATTTACCAAGTTCTGGCTCATTATATGAAGTAATGTTTAATTTTTTCAATACAGTAACATCGAGCTGTTCTTTCAGCATGGCCATTGGAACCTCATAAATTGTGGAAGCATCTGCAGCTTCAATGACAGAGTCCAGCTTTACATTGCAAAATAAGGCGATCTTTCTTTTAATCTCATCGCCAAGCGGATGTTCAGTTCTGCAAATAAGAATATCAGGATGAACCCCATTTTCACTTAACAACTTCACACTATGCTGGGTCGGTTTGGTTTTAAGTTCTTTTGCAGCTTTTAAATAAGGAATTAGGGTAAGATGAAGAACCAGGCAATCTTCGTCTGGCAATTCCCACTGTAACTGCCGTACTGCTTCAATAAAAGGAAGACTCTCAATATCACCTACAGTTCCTCCGATCTCTGTCACTATTATGTCGTAATTATTGGTTTCACCCAGTAATTGCATCCTTCTCTTTATCTCATCAGTAATATGAGGGATCACCTGTACCGTTTTGCCAAGGTATGCCCCTTCACGCTCGCGATTAATAACTGTTTGATAAATGCTACCCGTAGTAACATTATTTACCTGGGAAGTGAAAATATTCAGGAATCTTTCATAATGCCCAAGGTCAAGATCTGTTTCTGCACCATCCTCGGTAACATAACATTCGCCATGTTCATAAGGATTCATTGTCCCAGGGTCTACATTGATGTATGGATCAAATTTCTGGATGGTGGTTTTAAATCCTCTTGCCTGCAACAATTTAGCGAGTGATGCAGCAATGATCCCCTTACCTAATGAAGAAGTAACACCACCGGTTACAAAAATATATTTAGCCATTTCGTCTTTTTTATTAATGGTTAGTATTGACTGCTAAACAAGCCAGGTTAACGAATAAAACTAAATGAACTTCACTACAACGTTTACTATATGTCACAAGTGACCGCGGAATAAAATGGAAAATGAATCCGGGAGGTCATGCAAACTTACATGAAATATTTGGTTGTCTGAACTGTGATTTGCATGATTTTTTTGATTCTCCTGATTTTCCAGGCGAATCAGGGTCATAATTTAAATATCCTGATCTCAAACCGGAGGTCAACTCCGGGTAACTCCATGTCTCCGTTGTTCAAAGCTTACTCAGGCAGGTACTTATTCATTAGATTTCCTATCACATTATCATATCTGTCCTTCCATAATTCCACACTCCCCCAATCCTCACTATCTACTTTAAATAATCCATCCGTCACTACCCCCAATTTCTCATGAGGAAATCCATCTAACACTTTTTCAAATACCTCCAGGAACTGAGATTGAACACTGACCACTACCCTGCTCTGTGATTCGCCAAACCAATAGGAGTCTTTTCGGATTTGATCATTCCCGGTTGTAACATCAAACCCCAGGTTATTATAAAATGCGCTTTCACATAAGGTTACCAATAACCCACCTTCACTAATATCATGCGCAGAAACGATCAATTTAGTTCTTATGAGATTACTAACGATACCGTGTAGCCGATATTCCTCTTCAATATCAAAGTGAGGTGCAGGTGAGAATTCTACCCCACAAATCTTATGCAGGTATTCAGAACAATTGATATCGTTCCAGCTTTCTCCAACTAGAAAAATTACATCGCCAGCCCTTTTAAAATCAAGGGACATTCTATTTACCAGGTTCTCCAGTAAGCCAACCATACCAATGGTAGGTGTAGGATACACCGGGCCATCGGGTGATTGATTGTAAAAGCTCACGTTCCCACCCGTTACCGGAGTATCAAACTTTTTACAAGCTTCACTCATTCCCTTAATAGCATTCACAAATTGATAATAAACTTCAGGATCATATGGATTGCCAAAATTCAGGCAATTTGTAACTCCAATTGGTACACCTCCGCTACAAACAATATTTCTTGCTGATTCACTTACCGCGATCATGCTTCCAATATATGGATCTGAAAAAACATATCGGCTGTTACAATCAGTGGTCAGGGCCAGCCCCTTAGATGTATTCTTTACATGCACAATGGATGCATCGGAAGGAGAATTGGTAGATATGTTGCCAGTACCCACCATGCTATCATACTGCTCGTAGATCCATTTCTTAGAGGCAATATTAGGAAGAGCAATTATTTGTTCAGCAACTTTTTTAAGGTCTGTTGGAACAGCTATATTCTTAGCATCAAATTGCTTAATTAAATTAAAATACGAAGGCTTAATATAGGATCTTTCATAAACGGGTGCTCCACCTCCGAGTACCAGGCTTTCTGCAGGTAATTCAGCTTCAAGAACATCGTTCATATAGAACCGCAGCATCCCATCATTGGTAACTTCTCCGATCTCTGAACAGGGCAGATCCCATTTTTCAAATATGCTCAGAACCTCTTGTTCCCTCCCCTTCTGGATAATGATCAGCATCCTTTCCTGGCTTTCACTCAATAACAATTCCCATGGTTTCATACCTCCGGGGCCGTCGGTAACCTGGTGCCTCGTAGGCACCTTATCTAAAGAGATTCGCATTCCGACACCTCCTTTAGCACTCGTTTCAGCGGTTGAACAGATAATCCCTGCAGCCCCCATATCCTGCATACCAATTACAGCTCCTGTGGGAATGACCTCCAGGCATGCTTCGAGTAATTTCTTTTCCTGGAATGGATCGCCTACCTGTACTGCAGGCAGATCCTGTGCACTGTTTTCTGTAATGTCTGCAGATGCAAATGCTGCCCCTCCCATTCCATCTTTGCCAGTGGCGCTCCCAACTATAAAAACCGGGTTACCCGGTCCTGCCGCGGTAGCACTAACGGTATCGGTTGACCGAACAATACCAATACTCATTGCATTAACAAGTGGATTGGTATGATAACAATCCTCAAAATATATTTCACCACCAACAGTAGCAACGCCAAAGCAATTGCCATAGTGGGCAATCCCATGAACAACCCCACTTAACAGGTGCTGTGTTTTATCATCATTCAGATTTCCGAAACGTAATGAGTTCAAAGCGGCAATTGGCCTCGCGCCCATCGTAAAAATATCACGATGAATTCCACCAACCCCTGTTGCTGCACCTTGGAACGGCTCGATGGCTGAGGGATGATTATGACTTTCTATTTTAAATACAACACTATAACCATCCCCAATATCTAACAAACCAGCATTCTCTTCTCCAGCCTTAACAAGCACCCTGGAACCATCGCGTGGTAGGGTTTTTAGCCATTTAATAGAATTCTTATAACTGCAGTGTTCACTCCACATTACCGAATAGGAGCTGAGTTCAGTGAAGTTTGGTGTACGATGAAGGATTTGTTTTATCTTCTCAAACTCATCAGCCCGAAGACCTAATTTTTCTGCAACCTGTACTGTTATTTCCATGACATTAGAAGCGCAAACATACAAAGAAGGTATCAGGTATCAGGTATCAGGTATCAGCAGAAATGGTTTTCCTGATACCTGATCCATGATACCTGATACCTCTATGGCATTTTTTTCCCTAACTTCCCAGCTTAAAACCATTTTCTTGTATTACTTGTTTTTTGGACTCTACCTCATATTCTTTAGTTGGCTAATCACGAAGATCAACTTTTTAAAAAACTCAGGCCTCCGTAAAAGAAGCCTTATACTCCTATTTCTGATTAAAGTGATGGTTGGAGTGTTCTATGGCCTGATAACGCAATATTCTGCCAACATCGGTGATAATTGGACCATGCATTCAGAAGGGGTAAATGAATTTCATTTGCTTTTTAGTCATCCAAAAGATTATGTGTTGAACATTTTTCATGACGATTATAATAATGACTATAGTGGATTTCTTGATACAACTGATTCATATTGGAATGTTCTGAGGAGTAAGATTATGGCTAAGCTGCTATCGATCTTCGACATTTTTAGTGGCTGCAACTATTATATCAATACGATCTTTTACAATTTCCTTGTGTTTTTTGGTTTCGTTGCCATATTCAGGATTTATAATTCCATTTACACAAACAAACATAAGCTACTGTTGATCTCTGTTTTCCTTTTACCATCTCTTCTCTATTTCACCAGTGGAATTCACAAAGATGGGCTCATATTTCTTGGGATTGCCATTACATCATATAACGTGCACCTCATGTTAAATGAAAATCGGTTTATTTTAAAAAGGATCTTGTTTATTGTGATTGGATTGGCTATTATATTCCTCCTCAGAAATTTTGTACTCATTACCCTCATACCAGCTTTGGTTGCCTGGTGGGCTGCAGCAAAAAACAACAAATATATTGTACAAACATTCGCTGCAATTTATATTTCTTTTACAATTATCTTTTTTTCTCTTCATCTCATTGGACCAAGGGCCGATTTACCAAGGTATGTTTCTGAACGACAAATTCAATTCATTAAGATTTCCAGAGATGCAGGTTCAGCTATTAATGTCAACCTATTGTTCCCGGATTTCAGAAGCTTCTTAAATAATGCACCGCAGGCCTTGAACCATAGTCTTATGCGGCCATATCTTACGGAAAAATTTTCCTTAGCCTACATACCCGTGGAGGTTGAGATCTTTTTATACGAAATACTTTTTCTACTCTATCTCCTTTTCCCATTAAAAACAATCAAGATAGATTCCTTTGTTTGTTTTGGAATCTTTTTCTCAATCTCTATGATGATGATCATAGGTTATACAATTCCGATAATTGGTGCCATAGTACGTTATCGCAGCATATACTTCCCCTTCTTGATAATTCCATTATGTTGCTCAACTGACTGGAGTAAACTGAGGTTCAAAAGACATAATAAGAAATTGCCACAAACTATTTCTTAAAATCTATGTGCGTACGCATGGGCACTCTAATAAATTTAACCTGGTTATCTACGCTATTAAAAATTAATAGTATAAAAAAAAATAATATATAAATTATCTACTAAAATCCCCATTTAATTCAGATTGTTGATAAAAATAATTGGTTTTTCTACATTTTAATCGTTTTTTTGCCATAAAAATATTATTAATATGCAATCTTTACGACTCAGGGCAATTTATAACTTATCGGCCAACCCTTTTAATTTTGACATAGAAGGATCTACTAAGATCACCGAAATTTTCAATGCGAATGTATTTACTCTAAAAACTGCGAGAGCGTTTTTAAGCAATGAAGCGTATAAAAGCCTTCTGGCTTCAATTAGAAGTGGCAGCAAAATAGATCGTAAAATGGGCGATCAGATCGCCTCTGGTCTGAAGTCATGGTCAGAAAAAAAAGGAGTAACTCACTTTACACACTGGTTTCAGCCACTCACAGGAGCTACTGCAGAAAAACATGATTCATTTTTTACCATAAAAAGTGACGGAACAGCCATCGAAGAATTTGATGGTGCAGCCCTTATTCAGCAAGAGCCTGATGCATCATCCTTTCCGAGCGGTGGCTTAAGGGCCACATTTGAAGCACGTGGATATACAGCCTGGGATCCTTCCTCTCCTCCTTTTATTATGGAAATTGGCCAGGGTAAAACTTTATGCATACCAACGATTTTTGTTTCTTACACGGGAGAATCACTGGATGCAAAAACACCATTGTTAAAAGCCCTTGTTGCATTAGATAAAGCAGCTGTGGATGTTTGCCAGTATTTTGATAAAAATGTTACTGAGGTAATTGCTACCCTGGGTTGGGAACAGGAATATTTTGTAGTTGATGCAGGTATTGCAACAGCCCGTCCTGACCTTGTAATGACTGGCCGTACAGTATTTGGACATGCTCCTGCAAAAGGCCAACAACTTGAAGACCATTATTTCGGATCAATTCCTGAAAGAGTATATGCATTCATGCGCGACTACGAGGCTGAAGGTTATAAACTTGGCATTCCACTTCGTACCCGGCATAATGAAGTTGCCCCTTCTCAATTTGAATGTGCCCCTATCTTCGAACCCGTAAATCTTGCAGTAGATCATAATACCTTATTAATGGATGTGATGACAAGGGTTGCCAAAAGACATGGGTTGATGGTCCTGTTACACGAAAAACCTTTCGCAGGCATTAATGGTAGCGGTAAGCATAACAACTGGAGTATGGCAACCAATACCGGGGTAAACTTACTTTCGCCAGGTAAAACTCCAAAGTCAAACTTAATGTTCCTTGCATTTTTTGTCAACACCATTAAAGCGGTTCATGATTATGCAGATCTGCTCAGAGCATCTATTGCAACTGCAGGTAATGATCATCGCCTTGGGGCCAACGAAGCTCCTCCGGCAATCATATCTATTTTTATTGGAAAATATTTAACTGATGTTTTAAACCAGATAGAAAAAAGAGTTGGCGGCAAATTCGATGAGCATGATGAAGCAATTTTAAAGTTGGATATACATAAAAGTATTCCTGAACTGATGCTTGATAATACAGACAGGAACAGGACTTCCCCATTTGCATTTACAGGTAATAAATTCGAATTCCGTGCGGTAGGATCCTCAGCAAACTGCGCTGCAGCAATGACTGTGCTCAATACAATCATGGCAGACACATTGAGTAAATTTAAGCACGATGTGGATGCATTGATTGAAAAAAATGAGAAAAAAGAAATTGCTATCATGCAGGTCATCCAACGCTATATTGTTGAGAGTAAATCTGTCTTGTTCGAAGGAGACGGCTATAGTCCTGAGTGGGAGAAGGAAGCAAAGAAAAGAGGTTTGCCGAACGTAAAAACAACCCCGTTAGCCCTGGATGCATTCGTAACAGCTAAAGCCAAAAAGCTTTTTGAACATAATAAGATCTATTCACATTCTGAACTGGAAGCAAGGCATGAGATCATGCTTGAAAACTATGTAAAAAAAGTTCAGATCGAGGCCAGGGTAATGGGTGACCTTGCTACAAATCATATCTTACCTTCTGCAGTTAAGTACCAAAACATGCTGATCGAGAATATTCGTGGTTTGAAAGAAACCGGTTTAGATGAAAGTGCATATTCTAGCCAACTGCAGATTGTTAAAAAAATATCTGAGCATGTAAACAAGATGAGCAAAAAGGTTCAGGAAATGATAGAAGCAAGAAAGGTGGCTAATGAAATAACAGATACCCGTGAAAAAGCGATTTCCTACTGTGATACTGTCAAAGTATTTTTTGATGAGATCAGGTATGAAGTGGATAAGCTTGAGCTTCTTGTTGATGATAAGATTTGGGAACTGCCCAAGTATCGTGAAATTTTATTTTTAAGATAAAAAGTAAATAACCACATAGTCACAAAGATGGCATGCAATTTTTACTGTCTTATCTTTCATCAGCCGTTGGTCCATACATCCCTGGAACGGGAATATTTAATAATCTAAGATATACACTTAATTGCGCCCTATGGTGAACAATATGGTTCAAAACCATGGAACGAAGAACTGCAATTTTAGGCATCGTAAAATATACATTGTCCTTGTTGCGTAATGTCCAGTTTTTCATCAATGTTTCATCTGAAACATCACGTAAATCCTCTTTGGCTTTTGCAAGATTTTCTTCAAACAATTGCATTAGATCAGATGAATTATTAATGGTAGGAGCTTTATAATCCATGGTTCCAAAATCGAGTTCATCAGCTTTCACTGTATATCCAACCCATGAAGGGAGTTCGGCAACATGGGTCGCAAGTCTTCCAAGTGAAAATGATTTCTCATGTGGTTTCCAGTCAAAATGTTCTGCCGGAACTCTTTCCAGCATTTTTCTGGTGTTTGCTCCTTCCTGTTCCAATTCTGCAGACAATGAATGATTTAGCGCCATAATAAAAATTTATTTTAAAGTTAGGCAACTATCTTATTTTGGCACATTAATTTTTGATATGATCACTCGCTAATTTTTTTCAGCATGAAATTACCCTTGAAAATGAAAGGGCAAAACTAACTATGCCCAGGCCAGAAGGATTTTTCTCAAACAACAGGTTAATTCAACAAGCCGTATGCGGGATTCAATTTTCTTTAGCATCATTAACGATGAATGGCAGGAGATAAAAGAAAAAATCTTCCCTGAATTCAGTAACAACAAAATTTAATTGTTTATATTCTAAAAAGAAATGATAGTTTTAACCTCCGTTTATCCTGTCCGATCATCACTCGCTACTCCTACTAAAACATCTTTACAGAACTCGTTGCTAAACTCTTTCCAAAGATTTACACACAATCTGGTGCTGCCTATAGTAATACCTGGAACTAACAATTTCATCTTTAAAACTAAAACCAACTAAGATGAAAAAATCATTTTTATCGGCGGAGAAAAAATGAATGATAAAATGAATGATAAGATGGGGAAAAAAGACAGCACAAAATAATGTGAACCGGATAAAATATAATAAGATTACAGTAAGCATAGAAAATCAAAAGGGTCCCAGAATCAGGGACCCTTTCTTAATAAATTACTACAAGCCTGTAAGCCGGATTCTGTAACCCCGTTCAAGAACGGAACGGCTATCATTTATCTGGCCACACCATTACTGGTGTGATCTTGCTGCCTACCCTTCCTGATACCTGAAATTAAGGTAGAAAGCGAGCAGCTTACCTTGATCGACAACCGAATAAACGATTGTTGAAAAAATCAGGATATACGTGGCATTACAGCTCACAAGGTTTACCC
>JADGPY010000171.1 GCA_017882205.1 Chitinophagaceae bacterium | reverse complement strand
GTGTCGAACGAAATATTTTGTAAGATCATTTGTTTTATCATATCCTTGGTTTCGTTGTCGGTGCCGCCATGATCTGTATAAATATTAATAAATCGATTGGCTTTATCAGCGTTTAGCCAATTTAAAAACTTATCAGTTTCTGCATACAAGGCATCGAATAAAATAGTTTCCTGAACAGGTAATTTTCCATTCTGTAAAATATTTGCTATTACTCTATACGCCCCGCTATGGCCTGCTAATAGTATATTTCCAGTGTTACAACTAGTACGAATAATCTTTTCTTTTTTTAATCCTGATAGCACATCAACCACAAGATTTTTGAATACTCCTTTCTGTTCCAACCTGCCACCATAACTATCAGGAGCGTCTTTTGCTGTTTCAGCAAGTACTAATACTGCATTTAACCCAGAGGCTGCAAATTGGCGGATAAGGGAATAGCGGATAGCTGCCGAGTCAATATTATTATTCCATCCGTGAAACCAGAATATCAGGTCTACCTTTTTTTTAGCGCGTAATTTTTTTGGAACTATAATCAGTACTTTACTATCACTATAGTGAGTGGCTGCATCGTATAAAATATTTTTATAGATGTGTCCGGCTGCACGGCCTGTATCGGGGAAAGAAGTATGTGGTGAAGTAATATGAAAGGTCTTAAGTTCATTTGGCGTTTGTGCCCTCCCATAATTTACAGAGACAATAAAAAGTAGAGTTATTATTTTTTTCATATTGTTCTAAAAACAGTTGTAAGTTAATCTATAACTAAGAACTATAAACCTTCTTGCTTCCGGAGTTGCCATATATGGTATTCTTGTATCAGTGGAGGGTTTTCAGGGGTAAGGGTGAAACTTACTACAATAAGTGCTTTTTCACATTCGAGAATAAAAGATCCCCGCAAATTATTTTCTGGAACAAGTTCTCTTACACGAATAATTGTGCCTGCATTTGTAAAGATTTTATCGGCTTCTTTTTTTAATGAATCGATAGAATAGTCCATGAAGAAATTCACTGAGAATATTCCGCCAGCCTGTGCATTTTTAAAGTCGGGTAGTAACCCGAGCAGCTCATTTTTTCGCTGATTCAATATTGAAGACACTGGTATTTGCCTTGGTTGCAGTTTAGCTAATGAAATAAGTGTATCTAAGACCTGAACATTGAAAGTACTGGCAGGTGCATAGGTAAGGTTACTGAATGCAATTACTCCGATGCCATAATCTGGTAGTATTGTCCAATTACTTCCAAAGCCAGGCAAACCTCCACTATGGCCAATTGTTACTCTTCCATCACAATCTTTTGACCAACGCAGGCCATAACAATAGGCCGAAACGATAGGACAAGCTCTGCCGGAAGGATATTTATATTGTGCATTTAATGTGCTAAAATTCCATGGGTGTTGCATTTCCCGAATTGAGCTTCTTTTAACCGGGCCTGTTTCTTTTGCATTGGAAGGTGGCCAGGCTGAGAGATGAAGTTCGACATACTTACTAAAATCTTCGATGGTTGTGATCATTCCACCCATTGCCCCATAAGCTCCATCGTGCAATAATGGCTGTTTGACCCACTTGTTATTTTGCCACCTGTACCCGAACGCAAGCTTGCCCTCCGGAACATTTGTATACTCCCAGTAAGTATGCGTCATACCTAAAGGCGTCAAAATATGTTCAGTAATATATTGTTCATATGTTTTGCCCGTAACTTTTTTAATAACATATCCAAGCATGGCAAATCCCATATTGCTGTATTCGTATGAGATTCCCGGATCATTTGAAAATGAAATTCCTTTTCTTATCATCTTCATCATTTCTTCATCAGTAAGACTAAGTTGTCTGTCCCCCCAGGGATTATCTTCAGGAAAACCAGCGCCATGAGTGAGCAGGTTTCGAATAGTTATATCGGCAGCATCAATTGTTGGATAGTGTAAACCTTTTAATTCGGGAATATAGCGATAAGCCGGATCGTCAAGTTTTAACTTTCCTTCATCCCTCAGTTGTAAGATAGCCATGGCTGTAAAGCTTTTCGTCATGGAAGCAATTCGAAATGCTGATTGGCTGTTGGCGGTGATTGGCTTTTCGAGGTCAGTATAACCAGTGTTTGCTGTGTGGATTAATTTTCCATCTATTATTAGTCCATAAACAAATCCCGGAAAATGATTCTTAGCTGCATATTCTTTAAATAATCTGTCAATAAGAGGAAAAGATTCTTCTATTTTATGAAATCCCTCTGGGGATATTTGAGCTGTAGCATTCTTAATCGAATAGGTATTGATGCAAACTAAGAATAGCAGATAGCGAAGTATTGAATTCATTACTTTTAAGTTATAGATTGCAATTTATTGATTCATACGGAAATTGTTTTGAGTTTATTTATTCTTCCGCCATAAAATTATACGCCAAATAACTTCTGCACTTATTATACAAATGCAGGCAAATATGATTGGTTTAAAACTTTGTCCTGTATTGATGAAGGCTGCTGATAACGCGATGGCATAAACGCAAAGTGGCAGCAATATCATTATGCAGAGGCCAGGAATGCCAAGGGGTATTTTAAAAGGCCGGTGCTCCCCCGGTGCTTTTATACGCAATATGATGAGGCTAATGAATTCAAGGATCAAGGCAGCTCCATATAATGTTACATCAATGATCAAAAGATCTTCAAATGTCCAAAAGACCATGATGCTCACAACCAAAGAGCAGCACAGAATTGAAATGTATGGAGTTTTAAAACGTGGATGTAGCTCATGTAATTTAGCAGGAAGTAAATTATCATCAGCCATCACTTTTGGTATCCGTGATACTGATAGAAGAACTGAGGAATACAAACCAATCGCGCTGGCCATTCCTCCTAAGGCAATAAAGCCACCTAACCATTTTCCTCCAATAAGGGTTCCCAGAGCAGGGTATCCATCATTCTTTAATACATCGAGGTCAATTCCTGAGACCTGGGATATAAAAACAGTGACAAAATAAAGAGCGAAGATCAGGAGAAATGAGCCTGTTACTGAAACCAGGTATGCCCGAATGGGTTTGTTTACTTCATCTGCATATGTTGTAGTATTATCCCAACCAATGAAATTCCACATTACCGTATAAAGCCCCATCCCGATTGCTGAATATGTATTTCCTTCGAATGTTTGAGAAGGAAAAGAAATTGAACCGGTGTGTTGGTGAAATGCCATTACAATGAGCACAATGAATGGGGCGATCACAATTACTCCCAGCACCACAGAAATTCTTCCAACGGGCACAATTCCAAGAATATTTAATATAGTTGAAAGCCAGATGATTCCTAAACAGATTGGAATTTTATATGCGTGGATTTCCGGGAAAAAGAATCCAAGGTATTCAACAAAAAGGACGGGGTAGATCGCAAGATCAACAAAGGTGTACAGCCATGTCCACCATCCTTCATAAAAGGCCCAATGTAAACCCAACGCTCTTTTTACCCATTGGTAATATCCGCCTGTAATTGGCATCATGCTGTTCAATTCGAGTACGGTGGCAATAGTTGGAAGATCCCAAAGTAGTGGAGTGAGGATCAGTAATAGAAGTGCAGCATGTTGCCCCGCATAAGTAAGTAATGGTTCAAGGCCATAGGGCCCCCCGGAGACAGTAAGAAATACAAGTGCAATTAATTGTACTGTTCTAATCTTCTTATTTGAAGAAACTGATCGCATTACTAAAATTTAATCATTCTATCATTTAATCATTCTATTCTTTTTGTTTAGTATCGATTAAGATAGTCACAGGTCCATCGTTCAGGAGTGATACTTTCATGTCGGCGCCAAATTCGCCTGTGGCAACTGGCTTTCCAAGATCGCTTTCTAATTGCAGGATCATCTTCTCGTACATTAAATTTGCAAAATCAGGTTTGGCTGCTCTCATATAACTGGGCCTGTTACCTTTTTTTACCGCGGCATGCAATGTGAACTGGCTGATGAGAAGAATTTCGCCCTGAATATCCTTTACGGAAATATTAGGCACTTTATATCTATCATCAAAAATGCGCAGGTTTACCATTTTATTACTCAACCAGGTAATATCCTCTTCTCCATCTGCTTCTTCAATTCCCATAAATACAAGTAGCCCGGTTTTAATGCTTCCTTTTACCATCCCATCTATAGTTACACTTGCTGTAGAAACTCTTTGTATAACTGCTCTCATGATTTTTTTGTATTTAATTATGGGTGATGTTGCATAAAGGATAGGTCTATATAAAATCAATAAAAGGCGACCGGAATAGCGAAAACAAAAATCAAACATGTAGTGTTACCAAATTAAATCTGTCTTCGCAAATTTATTTTGTCCCAAAATGTGCAAAAATTGAAAAACGCAATACCTGCCTGGGTTAAATAATTGTAAACAATTCTTTTCCACAGATGTTGATATTTCCACGTTTGATTGTTCGGGTACAACAAATATTTTCGTTGTCCCCGTTTATCAAAACTAACTCATAACTCTAATAATTATTAACCTTATGTCAAATAACAAGCTGTCTGAAAAAGGCCTCCAATTTCCCCGTCAGTTCACAAAAGCTGGTGTGTCTCCGTATGATATGTTCGAGTATGATTGCAGGACATCGGTAATAAAGAACACGACGGGCGAGATAGTGTTCCAGATGGATAATGTGGAGGTGCCAAGACAATGGAGCCAGATCGCTACAGATATTCTTGCACAAAAATATTTTAGAAAGGCAGGGGTGCCTCAACCCGATGGAAGTACTGGAAGAGAAACATCTATTAGAGAAGTAGCGCATCGTATGGCGCATTGCTGGAGGGTTTGGGGTGAACGCAATAGTTATTTTACGTCCGCAGAAAATGCACAGGTATTTTATGAGGAGCTGGTATACTGTATCCTTAACCAGGCATGTGTTCCAAATTCACCACAATGGTTCAATACTGGCCTGCACGAAGTATATGGAATTAAAGGAAAGCCACAAGGGCATTATTATGTAGATCAACAAGATGGCCAGTTAAAAAAATCAACTTCTGCATACGAGCGTCCTCAACCACATGCATGTTTTATCTTAAGTGTTGAAGATGACCTGGTAAATGAAGGGGGTATAATGGACTTATGGGTTCGGGAAGCCCGCATATTCAAATATGGAAGTGGGGTAGGTACTAACTTCAGCAGCATTCGTGGTGAAGGTGAAAAGCTAAGTGGTGGTGGTACTTCGAGCGGCCTGATGAGTTTTCTTAAAATTGGCGATCGGGCTGCAGGCGCAATAAAAAGTGGTGGTACTACACGTAGGGCTGCAAAAATGGTTTGCCTTGATATTGATCATCCTGAGATTGAAAAGTTTGTAAACTGGAAAGTGGAAGAAGAGCAGAAAGTAGCTGTATTAATTGCTGCAGGATATCCAAGTGATTATGAAGGTGAGGCATATAAGACAGTAAGTGGCCAGAACAGTAATAACTCTGTTCGAATTCCCAACGAATTTTTCCATACCCTCGAACAGGATGGCGATTGGGAATTGACAGCAAGAAGTGATGGACGTACAATGAAAAAGGTAAGAGCAAAGGATCTTTGGGATAAAATCAATTATGCAGCCTGGCGTTGTGCTGATCCTGGAACACAATACCATACAACTATTAATGAATGGCATACTTGCCCTGAAGGAGGGCCAATAAGAGCTTCAAACCCTTGCAGTGAGTATATGTTCCTCGATAATACCGCATGCAACCTTGCCTCTGTAAACCTTCGTAAATTCTTTAACGAGGACGACAACAGTTTTGATGTCCAGGGTTTTGAATATACAGTGAGGTTATGGACAACCGTTTTGGAGATCTCGGTTCTAATGGCCCAGTTTCCCAGCAAAGAAGTTGCCCAGCTTTCGTATGATTACAGAACACTAGGACTTGGTTATGCTAATCTTGGAAGTATGTTAATGGTAAGTGGGATTCCTTATGATAGTGAAGAGGCTCGGGGTATAGCAGGTGCGATTACTGCGATCATGACAGGTATTTCCTACAAAACTTCAGCTGAACTTGCTTCTCACCTGGGAACCTTTAGTAAATATGAGGAAAATAAAGTACATATGCTTCGGGTGATGCGTAATCATCGTGCTGCTGCTTATGATGCAATGGAAGCCTACGAAGGCATAGAGATAAGGCCACAAGGGATCAACGCAAAGTATTGCCCTGATTATTTATTAAGGGCTGCTACAAAAGCATGGGATGATGCAGTGATTATGGGTGAAAAATTCGGTTATCGTAATGCTCAGGCAACTGTAATTGCACCTACAGGAACTATTGGCCTTGTAATGGATTGTGATACCACTGGTGTGGAACCAGATTTCGCTTTGGTGAAATTCAAAAAGCTTAGTGGAGGTGGTTATTTTAAGATCATTAATCAAAGCGTGCCACAGGCATTGAGAAATTTAAAATATAGTGAAACTGAAATTGAAGCTATTGTAAATTATGCCAAGGGACATGCTACCCTTGAAGGTGCTCCTCACATCAATATACGCACACTTACAGAAAAAGGCTTTCTTCCACAGGATATAAAAGTTATCCAGTCTGCATTAGCAACAGCATTTGAAATAGGATTTGTATTTAACGTGTTTACACTTGGAGAAGAATGTTTACAACGTTTGGGATTTACAAAAGGACAATATGAAAACTTTGAATGGAGCTTGCTTGAAGCACTTGGCTTTTCCAATGAAGAAATAGAGGAAGCAAATATTTATATCTGTGGAACTATGACCGTTGAGGGGGCACCTCTCCTCAAAGATGAGCACCTGGCTGTATTTGATTGTGCAAACAAATGTGGTCACAAGGGAGAAAGATTCATTCATCATAGCGGCCACATACGAATGATGGCAGCAACCCAGCCATTTATCAGCGGGGCCATCTCGAAAACGATCAATCTTCCAAACGAGGCAACCATTGAAGAAATATCTGAAGCAAATAAACTTAGTTGGGAACTTGGATTAAAAGCATGTGCACTGTACCGTGATGGATCAAAATTATCACAGCCGCTCAGCAACAAAAGCGATAAAAAGAAGAAGGAAGATATTGAGCAAAACGGGGATGCTACGCATCAGAAAGAAGTGATCAATGATTCACGCATAGTTGATATGAGTAAGCTGACTGTCGAAGATCTTTTAGAGGAAGTAAATAAAAGAGTGCAAAGTAGCGCGGACACGGCTTTGAAAAGACAACTGGCTATGATCGTTGAACGCAGGGCCCTTCCAGCTAAAAGAAGAGGCTTTACACAAAAAGCTAAGATCAACGGGCAGGCATTGTTCCTCAGAACGGGTGAATATAATGATGGAACATTGGGAGAGATCTTCATTGATATGGCAAAAGAGGGAGCTACGATGCGGAGCATGCTCAATTGTTTTGCAATCTCAATCTCAATTGGTTTACAATATGGAGTACCCCTGGAAGAGTTCGTTGAAAAATTTGTATTCACCCGTTTCGAACCATGCGGAATGGTAGATCATCCGAACATTAAGACCACTACTTCAATCATCGACTTTATGTTCCGTTCACTGGCATATGAATACCTTGGAAGAAATGACCTGGTGCATGTACTTGATAAACCGGAAGTGCAGAACATAGGAAATGAAGCATGGGATGAATCCACTCCAACTATTGGAGAAAGGACTCCTGAACTTAGTGAAGTTCGGGTGATCGGAAATTCTGCTACTCCTGCTACACAAAGCCATCGTGGTGATACCATGAGAAAAAAGCATACAGGCATGGATGCTGTTAATAGCGCCAACCAGAGTATGCAAAGCGATGCACCTCCATGCAATACTTGTGGACATATTACCATCCGCAGCGGCACTTGTTATAAATGTCTGAACTGTGGAAATAGTATGGGTTGCAGTTGATAAAAAGCAACTATAAATACTGTTTTCGCATCTAATATCAGGTATCAGCAAATTGAAAATCTTATCTCAGTTATTATTTTTACATTTAATAAAATAAAAAAGTATGCGTAGGTTCTTCTCAGTTTTGGGAATGATGTTGCTGGTCGCATCCGCGAGGTCACAAAAAATACCACCTCCACCACTTCCAAAGGATGCTAAAATTGATGGTTCAATTGTTGACATGAGAACAAAGCAGCCCCAAAATAACGAACTGATCATTTTTAAGAGTAATAAGAATGGGAATGAATACCAGGCAATAAGTAATGAATTGGGCAAATTCACAACCAAGCTTCCTGCAGGAGATAAATACGAGATCTTTATCATGGGCTTCAAAGATTCCAGTAGTTATAATATTATTGATATACCCGCACTTGCAGCAAATGCATTTTATAAGAATCCATTTACAGTTAACATTGAATTCGATCCAGCAAAGACATTTGTACTGGATAATGTGGAGTTTGATTTTGGGAAAGCTAATCTCAGGCCTGAGTCATATAAAACATTAGATGATCTTGTAGAATTTTTGCAAAGGAAGTCCACCGAGAAAATTGAACTCGGAGGGTATACCGATAATATAGGGAATGAAGCCAAGAACCGAGCTCTTTCGCTTGAGAGGGCCAAGTCCATCATCTCCTATCTGATTTCAAAGGGTATTTCAGAAGATAGGCTAACTGCTAAGGGATATGGATCCCAATCCCCCATTGAGGATAATTCAACCGAATCCGGTCGTCAGAAAAATAGACGAACAGAGGTTAAGATACTGGAATAGTTATCAGCCTTTATTTTTGTTGCAAATGTTTTATTTTGCGTTATGATCTATTTAGTTAATTGTAAGAAAATACTTAGCATTGCTAGTTTGTTGATCTTTCTAAGTATTATTAATACCCCCATCTCAGCTCAAAATAGAGTTGGATTGATTAGCGGGCCACGAGCGGATAATGTTGAGTTGCGTAATGCAACCATCTGGATGGAAGTTGCTCCCTGGGTAAGGTCTGTAATGGTTAAATATTTTGATCCTGGATCACATTCTGTTCCTCTAACAGTTTCTTATAAAGGAGAATTGGGAAAGGAATTCAATCCCATAAAGATCGATTTGAATGGCCTTAAGATGAATACAAATTATCATTACACCATATTTCTTGATGGCAAATCAGTTACATCCTCTTACCCATTACAGTTTTCAACAAAAGATCTGTGGCAGTGGCGTAAACCTGCACCTGATTTTAATTTTCTAATGGGGAGCTGCGCCTATTTTAATGAGCCGGTCTTTGATCGGCCGGGGAAGCCTTATGGAGGTGATTCTTCCATTTTTGAAACGATGGCAAATACTAAAGCCTCGTTTCATGTATGGCTAGGTGACAACTGGTACACGCGTGAGGCGGACTATTTTACCGCCTGGGGATTACAATACCGGGCACATCGGGATATGAGTTTGCCGGTATTACAAAAATTTATGTCGTCAATGCCTCAATATGCAACCTGGGATGATCATGATTATGGTCCGGATGACGAAGGCAAAAGCTACATCCTGAAAGATGAGAGCAGGAAGATTTTTATGAACTACTGGTGCAATCCAAGTTATGGAGAGGATGGGAAAGGCATCTATACTAAGGTTAGCTATGGAGATGTAGATATTTTTTTAACAGATGATCGTTATTTCAGAAGTGAGGATGGGATTGTTGACAGCATTAATGGTCAACCCAATAAGGCCAAAACATTTTTCGGCAGGCAGCAGATGGAATGGCTTAAAAATTCCCTGGTTTACAGCAGATCAACATTCAGGATCATAGCTATCGGAAGCCAGGTGCTTAATCCATATGCACCGTTACAAGTGGAATGCATGCGACGCTATAGTGCTGAATTTATCGAGTTAATGGATTTTATAAAAACGCAGAAGATTAATGGGGTAATTTTTGTGAGTGGGGATCGTCATCATAGTGAAGTGATAAAGCTGCCAAGGGAAAAGGCCTATACATTATATGATATCACCACCTCACCTTATACTTCGGGCATCAGCAAGGTTGAGGGAATAGAATTGAATAATCCATTAAGGATACCAGGAACATTGGTTGAGGAACAAAATTTTGCAAATGTTTCGGTATCAGGTAAAAAAAATCAACGCACTTTAAGGATTGAGTTCATAGGACTAAAGGGACAAAAACTCGGTGAATGGAGCATAGATGAACATGAGCTTAAATAGTGTAAACAAATTGTATAGGAATTAAAACTAAATGAATGACTTCTGCGTACTTCGAATATAATAAAGGAAAGGTATTACAAGCACTGCGATATCATTTCATTACCCGGCGTGAGATTAAGCTGATGATGATTGTGGTGAATATTTTTGCCATTGTTTCAGCTGGTCTTTTCTTTTGGCATAAGATTTCTCCCCTGGCATTCATGGTAAGTTCGGTATTATGGTTCAGCCTGATGATCACATTTTGGTTTGTATTACCAAAAATGATCTATAAGAAGGCAGCAACATTCAAAGATCATTTCAAGGTTTCATTTGAAGATCAGCACCTGTTCCTTGAAAATGAGAGGGGAAGTAAAAGTTGGCCATGGACTGCATTTAGCTCAGTGATTGAAAGTCCGTACTTCTTCCATTTGTATTTTGATAGCCGGTCTTTTTTCTTATTGCCCAAGGAGGCATTCGAAATGTATGATCTTCATGATGTGAGAAAGGTACTCTCAGAAAAAATCAGGAAATGAAATAAACTGGCAAACCTGCCTCCGGTAGGCAGGCTAAGAACTGGCATTCAAAGTTTCTTCTCCATAATAAAATGTGGGATAGTAATTTCTTCAAATTCTTTACCGGATACCTTGTAACCTAATTTTTCATAAAAGCCAATTGCAGTTTTACGGGCATGCATGATCATATGTTTGTAACCTGCATCCCTGGCAACATTTTCTGCAAAGTTCATCATCGTGGCACCAATTCCCTTTCCCTGAAGGTTATTTTGCACAGCCATTTGCCTAAGCCTTACTGACTTATTATCAATTTTGGTAAGCAGGCAACAACCCAGCATCTTATCTTCTTCAAAGGCCCCGATGAGGATATCCTCTTTTTCACGATCAAGTTCATCCTTTTGAAAATAGAGTCCCAAGGGCTTACGTAATATTTCATTACGCAAGTCAACCATCTGCTTATACTCCTTAGTTCCGTGATCAATTTGCTTTATCGGCATATCATATATTTCAAATTCAAAATGGCAAGTTGCAAATAAATATACAATTTTTATTCATTCCGGCTCGCAGAGTATCAATTCATAAAAATTTCAAGCTGAAAAACATACTTTAAAGCCCTATTTAATTTTTTATCTTTCAATGAATTGAATACAATATTTTGCTGAATACAGGAGGTTCTACTTATTATTTTTTTTTATTACAAAAAGTATATTTTTGTAGCCGTATTAACTAAATTTTATAATCATGTCAGACATTGCAACAAGAGTAAAAAAAATCATTGTTGACAAATTAGGTGTTGATGAGGCAGAGGTTACTCCTGAAGCTTCTTTCACCAACGATCTAGGTGCCGATAGTTTGGACACCGTTGAATTAATAATGGAATTTGAAAAAGAATTCAATATTTCTATTCCGGATGAACAAGCCGAAACCATTACTACTGTGGGCCAGGCTGTAGCATACTTGGAAGAACATGCTAAGTAATTATCTTTTTTAATCATCGCAGGCAAGCTTTATGGAATTAAAAAGAGTTGTTGTAACCGGGATGGGTGCTATCACGCCATTGGGTAAGACCGTTCCCGAGTACTGGGAAGGCCTTTCCAATGGTGTGTCTGGCGCTGATCACATAAAGCAATTCGATAGTTCAAAATTCAAAACCCGCTTTGCCTGTGAGGTTAAGGGTTTCGAAGCGACTGATTACCTGGATCGAAAGGAAGCCCGAAAAATTGATCGTTTTACTCAATTTGCCTTAATTACAAGTGATGAAGCTGTAAAAGATGCCGGGATCAGTAAGGAAAATGTAGATCCTGATCGTGTAGGTGTCATTTTTGCCAGTGGTATAGGCGGGATCATCACCTTCCAGGAGGAAGTAAGCCAGTATGCCTTAGGTGACGGCACTCCACGCTTTAATCCTTTCTTTATTCCAAAAATGATATTGGATATTGCTGCCGGCCAGATTTCAATGAGGCATGGATTCCGTGGACCTAACTTTGCAGTGGTGAGTGCATGTGCATCCAGTACCAATGCAATCATTGATGCATTTGATACGATTCGGCTGGATAAAGCAGACATCATTCTTACCGGAGGTAGTGAAGCCGTTATTTGTGCTGCCGGAGTAGGTGGATTTAATGCCATGAAAGCATTGAGCGAAAGGAACAATGATCCGTCCACAGCATCTCGTCCTTTTGATAAAGACCGTGATGGTTTTGTGATGGGAGAGGGCGCAGGTGTATTGATTCTTGAATCTCTTGATCATGCACTTGCCCGTGGAGCCAAGATCTATTGTGAGATTGCTGGAGGAGGTGCCGCTGCAGATGCTCATCATATCACCGCACCTCATCCTGAAGGCAAAGGAGCTCGAAATGTAATGCACGTTGCTTTGAAAGATGCGGGTATGAAGCCTGAGGACATTGACTATATTAATGTACATGGCACTTCAACGCCACTTGGAGATATAGCAGAAGCAAAGGCGATATTGAATGTATTTGGTGATAATGCATATGATCTTAATATCAGTTCCACAAAATCCATGACAGGGCATTGCCTGGGGGCCGCAGGTGTGATAGAAGCACTGGCTTGTATCTTAGCCGTAACGAAAGATATTATACCACCTACGATCAATCATTTTACAGATGATCCTGATCTTGATCCAAAGCTAAACTTTACATTTAATAAGGCACAATCACGCGTGGTAAATGCAGCACTTAGCAATACTTTTGGATTTGGTGGACACAATGCTTCAGTAATTCTGAAGAAGTACATAGCATAGCTTACCATTAAAATATTTAATATGGATACTTCTCCGAATATTTCCAATTCAGATATAAGAAATTTTCTTACAAGAAGATTAGGAGAAAAAGAATCTGATGATCTCATGCTTTATATTGATTCGGAAATTCAGAAAGAAGTAAGCGCACAGGTGGATGCTTCAAAAAAAGAGATCATGGCATGGAGAGAAGAAATGCGCACAGTTTTTGCTACTAAAGAAGATGCACATGAGTTGCAGCATAAGCTGGTAAAAAGAGTGTCTAAAGCTGAAGGAACGTTGATACTATGGGCTTTAGTATTTTGGGTGACACAACTGATTGCCGTTCTTTGCTTCCTTAAGTTCTACAAATAGTGCTGATTTGGCACAATAATATTTAGTTTCGGTAAATTAATTCCTTGCGTGAGTTTTCTGAGAAACATTCTTGATAGTAAATCTGATAAGGAGTTTAAAAAACAACTTCGTAACGTTCTGGGATTCACTCCCGGCAATCTCAATCTATATAAGACAGCACTTAGCCATCGTTCTATCCGCGAAGGAGCTGATGAAAATAATGAACGACTGGAGTTCCTTGGTGATGCAGTTCTTAGTTCATTGGTAGCCCATTACCTTTTTATGCGTTACCCTTATAAGGATGAAGGTTTTCTGACAGAGATGAGAAGCAAGATGGTTAATCGTAACCAATTGAACGAGATAGCATTGAAAATGGGATTAAAAAAGATCACTTTCTATAATAAATATGACAGCTCTTTAAAGATTTCACAAATATTTGGAAATACCCTTGAAGCTGTTGTTGGCGCAGTTTATCTAGATAGTGGATATAAAAAAACACAGAAATGGGTTACCAAACATATCATTAATCCTCACCTTTATATGGATGACCTGGAGAACCTTGATATCAATCAGAAAAATAAATTGTACGGTTGGGCAAATAAGAATGGAAAGAACCTGGAATTTGAAACACTTGACGAAAGAATGGAAAATGGCCGACGCTTGTTCACCATAGGTGCAGTGGTGGACGGTGAGTTAATAGCAGAAGCAAAAGCCTACAATAAAAAAGATGCCAGCCAGGTGGCTGCGCAGATAGCAGTTGAAAAATTAGGCCTGGTCTGATTGCTTTATGTTTGCTATCATCCCTGTTAAAAGCAATAAATTATTCGGTATGCAGTTCGGTATAATTGGGAGTGGTAGCTGGGCTACGGCTCTAGCTAAAATCTTGACTGATAATCAAAATTCCATTTACTGGTGGTTTAGGAATGAGGCATCTATAAAACATTTGCAGGCTCGTCATCACAATCCTCAATATATAAGCACCGTTTACTTT
The DNA here is from genome assembly GCA_017882205.1 of Chitinophagaceae bacterium. Classification (GTDB taxonomy): domain Bacteria; phylum Bacteroidota; class Bacteroidia; order Chitinophagales; family Chitinophagaceae; genus Ginsengibacter. The sequence continues at coordinate 1,655 of JADGPY010000171.1, read as the reverse complement.
GATACTTCTTTGTTGCATCTAACTACAAAAGTTGCTGAAGTTATTAACCATGCTGATTGTATTGTCATTGCGGTCCCATCTGCGTTTGCTGTCAATACATTAAAAGGGCTTGATAAAAATATTTTTAATGGAAAGAAAGTAGTTTCTGCGATAAAAGGTATCTTACCTGAGCAAAATTTATTGCTTAATGACTACCTGAAACAAGAGTTTAACGTAGAAATTGAAAATTACTTTGCCGTACTGGGTCCATGTCATGCAGAAGAAGTAGCAGCCGAAAAATTATCTTACCTGACCTTTTCAGGAGTTGATAAAACTGTTAACCACGAGATTGCCCTTCATTTCAAAACAGCTTATATTAACATCATAGAGAACCACGATATCTATGGAGTGCAATTTGCAGCCATCTTGAAAAACATCTATGCTATTGGGGCTGGGATGGCTCATGGGCTTGATTATGGTGATAATTTTTTAAGTGTTCTTATCGCCAATAGTGCTGATGAAATGGCCGGATTTTTAAGAAAGGCAGGAATCAAAAATATCGAGGTAGGTACTATCGGGCATAAGCCGTCAACAACTGTACAGCTGGTTCATAGTACTTCTTCCGGAGAAACCGGATCATTGGAGTATTCCCGGAGTCTCCGAAAACCAGAAACAACAAATTATGCTGCCTCTGTTTATTTAGGAGATCTGCTGGTGACCTGTTATTCATTGTATAGCCGTAACCGCACCTTTGGCAACATGATTGGCAAAGGATATTCAGTAAAAGCGGCTCAATTGGAAATGAGCATGGTTGCGGAAGGATATAATGCAAGCAAGTGCATGCATATTGTAAATAAAACCGTAAAAGCCGAGATGCCTATTGCAGAAACCATCTATCAGGTGCTTTGGGGAGATCTATCAGCTGCAAATGGATTCAGGCAAATCGAAGAATCCCTGGTGTGAACGATCTGGGCGCTAAACATCAATAAGATCCCTTAGAAGCGTTAACGCTCAGGTCGCTGAAAGCGCCACGATCGCTAAAAAAACAATTCCGCAGCAATTCCATCTGCAAACAATTTTCCCTGGTTAGTTAATATAAGATTATTTTTTTGACGAACTATCTGTTGTCTATTCTCAAATTTGATGGATGATTCTGATAATTTATCAGCATATTTATTTCCAAATTTATTTCTTACCTCATCAACATCCAATCCTTCCATAGTTCTCAACGATGTCATAATATATTCATTCAGTTGTTGGGTAGTTGTCAATACTTCCTCTTCGAAAGGAATAACATTTTTATCCATTCTTATGTATATGGCATTGTTTGAAATGTTCCATGATCGCCTTGTTCCATCAAATGAATGTGCCGAAGGACCAATGCCTATGTAAGGAGTTCCTTTCCAATAGCTGCTGTTATGCCTGCTTTTTTTTCCTGGCTTACAAAAATTTGAGATTTCATAATGCTGATATCCACTTTCTCCCAGCCAGTCCATGAGCATAAGGAATTGCGAGGCCTGTTTTCCGGGATCAACCATTTCCTTTTTTTTAAGTGAGATCATCTTTTGTAATGCGGTTGAGGGCTCAACAGTAAGCGCATAGGCCGCAATATGTGGAACATCAAGATTGATCAATGTATCCACATTTATTTTCCAATCTTCATCAGAAAGAGTTGG
>JADGPY010000170.1 GCA_017882205.1 Chitinophagaceae bacterium | reverse complement strand
CTCAAGAGATACACCTTTCCACTGCCTTGTGATAAAATGTAAAAACTATGATCATAATACCCACTACATTCTCCCGGTAAAACCTTCTCCCAATCTACCTGATATACAATCAATTTACTGGTATCCATCAACTTGTTTTTTTGAAGCAACAATTTTGAGTGAAGGTCGGGGTACAGAAAAACCCTTTCAATTATTTGGGCATCCTTTCTTACCTAAAAATCTCAAAAGCTTCACACCTCATAGTATGCCTGGAGCTAAGGATCCAAAGTTAAAAGATCAACTTTGTTATGGATGGGACATTTCAGGAACTCCCGGCGAGGTTCTTGACCAGGTGAATAATCATATCCAGCTAAAATGGATCTTACAGGCATTTTCATTGTTTCCGGATAAAAGTAAATTCTTTATAAGCGCTACTTCCCTTAACAGGCTTGCCGGGAATGACCAACTTGAGCAACAAATAAAGGATGGCAAAACTGATGCAGAAATAAGGAAAACCTGGGAACCTGCATTAAGCAATTTTAAGAAGATCAGGAAAAAATATTTACTGTATAATGACTTCAATAATTAATTAATGCCAGATCCCCGCATTGTTTTCATGGGTACTCCGGATTTTGCAGTTGCTTCATTGAAAAGTCTTTTGGAAGGAGGTTGTAATATCATTGCTGTGGTAACGGCTCCAGACAAGCCTGCAGGTCGGGGCATGCAACTTGGGGAGAGTGCAGTTAAAAAATTCGCACTTCAGCATTCTCTCAAAGTTTTACAACCAGGGAAATTAAAGAATGAAGTTTTTCTGGAAGAGCTTAGATCACTAAATGCCGGGCTGCAGGTGGTTGTGGCATTCCGTATGTTGCCAGAAGTTGTATGGAACATGCCTCCGCTCGGAACCATTAACCTACATGGATCATTATTACCCCAGTATCGTGGTTCAGCGCCTATCAACTGGGCCATTATCAATGGTGAAAAAGAAACAGGTGTAACAACTTTTAAACTTACACACGAAATTGATACTGGAGATATTCTATTATCTCAAATAATTCCAATTGGTGATGCTGAAACCGCAGGAGAATTGCACGAACGCATGAAGGTAATCGGAGCTGACCTTTTATTAAAAACAGTAAAAGGAGTTGCGGATGGTAGTTTAAAAGAAATTCCACAGGATAAAATATTGGATGGATCAAGATTGCATAACATTAAACATGCGCCTAAGATCTTTTCCGAAACCTGCAGGATCGATTGGAATAAAAATGTTGAAGAGATATATAATCTTATTCGGGGATTATCTCCCCATCCAGGTGCATTTACGATGTTGAATGGTAAATTTTTGAAGATCTATCGGGCAAAAAAGGAAAATGATACTATATCAATAGTCCCAGGACAATTTGAAACAGATCATAAAACATATCTGAAATTCGCTTGCAGTAATGGATATGTTAGCGTTCTTGAACTGCAACTTGAAGGGAAAAAGAAAATGCAGGTTGAAGAATTTTTGAGAGGCTGGAGAATAACCCCGTAGGGGTGACATTATTATAAATGAAATAATTTAAACATTTCTATTATAATGTCACCCCTACGGGGTTTTCATTTTGTTTGATTATTAATATTCCTTTGCTATAATAATTTCACCCCATCGGGGTTAAAGTTTTACCTGTAAACTCTTACTCAACGCGACTTTTGGTATTACAAGGCTAATTGTATTAATTGCAAAATAAGCCTCCGATACATTAATATAACCATTGTAAGGTCCTACTAAGCCCCATGAATTTTTTACAATAAAAAACGTCTTACCACTTTTTGTTTTTTCTATACCGGTAATATGCATCAGGTGATCATCCTGGGTTGTAAGATTTTCAAACAGTCGTTGCCTTATTTCCGGATTGTAAGGCATTTCATTCATATCAGGTATTATCTCGTCGGGGCCATATTTGACCTTATCGTCAAGATTAAGCGCAAAGCCTTTCCCTTGCATAAATCCTTTATTGCTAACATCTGCATCCCACAAAACCGGATACCCCTTATCAATAGCTTCTTTCACCAAAGAGATCATTTCATTAAGTGGCAAGTTATAATAAGCTTGATTGCTGAAATTATCCGGGACCTCTAGTATGAATGATGAATTGTAAGGATGATGTGTGAATGAGGTAATGTAAGCATAGTCATATGGATTAATATTCAATAGTTCCTTTGCAAAAGATTTTGGTGTGTAATGTTTGCCTCCATAATCAAATTCACTTGGTGGAACTCCCAGATGATCATCAAGTATTTTTTTGTAACCCTCCATCCAGTTGTCAGATAGTGGTGGGTGCTTAATAATAGAATCAAGATATTTTTGAAGAAGACTGAACATTACTTGGTGATTGTGCATTTTCTGGCCAGGAAGCAGTCCACTATAAACGATTTCCGGCATCGCACCATAAGTTGCCACTGCGCGTATCTCATCATGCCCCAGTCCACCATCCCCAAACTGGGCATGCCCCTGGCGCAATACATAGTTATGGGCTTTTTCCAGGTATATGTTACGGACTGTGAACATTTCGCTAAGGTCCAGTTCCGTACCGCTTTTAATCATGCACTGACTTTCGATCAAAGATGTAGCTGAAAAACACCAACAGGTTCCGGTGGCAGCCTGGTTTTTAACAGGAGTTGCGGGAGTTACTTTTTTATCTATAAAATAACTATTAGCAGTACCTCCATCCTTCTGGCCAAAAACACCAATGGAAACAACAAGTAGTGCGCTTGCAAAAAGAATTTTACGGGTATTCATTTTAAAATATTTATTTGGAATAACTAATTGAACAGTCAAACTTAGTTTCGCCAGCGCCCAATTCTTCAGCAGCTGAATTACTTAACCTAAGTAGCAGGCCATTGTTCTGTTTAATATCCGGAACTGCATCAAGCACTTTAGCATATACACTCTTACCAGTTACAGAATTTGTGATCTTGATCACCGTACCAGGGATAGCATCATTATGAAAGCAGTAATATTTCCCGTCTGTCCATCCGCTGGTAGTTTTAAAAACGCCGGCAATTCCATTCTCCTTTACAAGTGTTTTATTGTCGGTTTGACTATTATACAACTTCTTAAAAAATCCTCCTGAAAAATCAACAGAGGGCTTATCTGTAGTAGTTTTTACACTCTCCTCTTTCGGTTCTTCTTTTACAGGTTTGGTTTCTTTAGGTTCTACAATAGGAACCTTTTCTTCCGGGTTTAATTGAACAGGCACTTTCTCTTTTGGAACATCGGCTTTTGCGATCTCTTTTTTCTCTTCTTTAGTTTTCACGGCAAGGTCGGTCTTAGGCATTGCAACCCCCTTTTGTGCAAGTGGGGATTGTTCCTTAAGAACTTTCAGATAACCTATAATAAGCTTTGTTCCATTGCTAACAACTTCCCCGGGTAAATTATTCCATTTTTTTAAAAACTCCAGTGGCACCTTATTATAAGTCAGGCTGATTCGATACAATCCTTCTTTTGGTTGCACAATATGATATATAGGTATTAATGCTTCATCTTTGGTTGCTGGCTCTCCCTGTGAGAAATTATTTTGAGTAAGCGGGATCTTGATTGTTTGACCGAGGGATAATCCTTTTTCAAAAGGCAAATGATTATAGGTTCCCAATTCTTTTGGAGGGACATTGTACATTCTGCCAACACTATAGTAATTTTCTTTTGGAAGGATCACATGAACAAGAAACAGATCGGGTGTGGCCCCTTTTATTAACAATGATTTTTCCTGGGCAATGGAGGGATGGTAAAAAAATAGTAGAGATAGTATGGCTGTCAGAAGATTCCTCATGTAAAAGCTTAAATAGTGCAGTACAAAGATGAGGTAAAATTTGTGATTTGGGATTCCCGGCTTACGGTTTTTGATTTCCCGAAGGAGAATCGTATTTTTAGGCATAAGATTTTCAGTAGTTATATAAAAAACCAAATGTCAAACAAAACAAATCCCACGAACGATCCCAAAGGTCAGAATATCGATCATAATAATGATAACGATACTGAATTTCCCGGTTATCCGCACTATCCGGCAAAAGAAGATATTATGAGATCTACAGAAAATGAGCGGGTGGACCTGGATGTAGAAAATCTTTCTCGTTCAAATAATTTAACTTCTACCCCACTACCTGATCAATCTGTCCAGGTTCCACAAGTTGAGGCATTGAGGCCAGCGTTGGGAGATCTGGATGATGTTGTTAAAATTGTTCCGGGAACAGAGGCAGATGTAACAAAAGAAGATCTTCTGATCTTAGGAGAGAAAGATGGGGATTTTGGGAGAACTGAGGAATATACGGGTGAGGAACTGGATGTTCCAGGATCTGAGCAAGATGATGCAGATGAGGAAATTGGTGAAGAAGATGAAGAAAACAATTACTATAGCCTTGGGGGAGATGCACATGAAAACCTCGAGGAAGATCAGGCTGGTGAACAGTTCTGAGTGAAAACCAGTTTTACCTCCTCTGCTGCAAGCGTATCACCATTTCATTTTTCCACGATATAAAATCTCCACTAACTATATGGTTTCGGGCTTCAGTTACAATATGAAGATAAAATGCGAGATTATGTATGCTTGCAATTTGTAACGCAAGAATCTCGTTCGCTTTAAAGAGGTGGCGCAAATATGCCTTGCTGTACTGGTTACTCACTGTACATTGAATATCTTGATCAATAGGTGAAAAATCTTTCTCCCATTTTTTATTATCAATGTTTATTACCCCGTTATTTGTGAACAGCATAGCATTTCTGCCATTACGAGTTGGCATGACACAATCGAACATGTCTATGCCAAGAGCAATACATTCAAGAATGTTCCAGGGAGTGCCCACACCCATAAGATAACGTGGCTTATCAACCGGGAGATATAGGCAACAGAGTTCGCATATCTCATACATTTTCTCCGTTGGCTCTCCCACACTTAAACCTCCAATGGCATTTCCCGTGGCATTTTTTGATGCAATGTAGTCACAGGAAAGTTTTCTCAGGTCATAATGAACCCCTCCTTGTACAATGGGAAATAAATTTTGTGTATATCCATATTTGGCTGGTGTTTCATTAAACCTGGAAATACATCTATCTAACCACCTGTGTGTAAGTTCCATTGATGTTTTGGTATATTCATGTTCACTTCCACCAGGTGGACATTCATCAAAAGCCATAATGATGTCACCGCCAATAATTCTTTGCATATCCATCACCAATTCAGGAGTGAAGAGATGCTTTCTTCCATCAATATGGTTTTGAAATAAAGCGCCCTCTTCCGTTAGTTTCCTCTTCCCACTCAATGAAAAAACCTGGTAACCTCCACTGTCGGTTAGTATGGGCAACTTCCATCCCATAAATTTATGTAAGCCCCCGGCAGCCTCCAGTACATCCAGGCCTGGACGTAAAAATAAATGATATGTATTACCAAGTATTATCTGTGCTTTTACATCTTCATTCAACTGCTGCTGTGTAACTGCTTTTACACTCCCCACTGTACCAACTGGCATAAATATTGGCGTCAGGATTTCCCCATGATCGGTGGTTATCTTTCCTACTCTCGCTTTTGAGGCTGGATCAGTATGTTGTAAGTGAAACTGTAATTCAGGCATAAATCATCAGGAAGGCGATTAACATTTAACCACAAAGTACACAAAGAAATGTAACAGAAATTTTAATCACCTCGCAGATTCATTATTTTTGCCGATATGAACCTGACGGAGATTCTAAACCATTGGCGGTTGTTTATTTTCATCTTATTTTGCCTGGTAACTATTATCCAGGTTTTTTATTACCTGTATTTTTTTACCAGACTGTCATTTTATAAAAAAAAGGAAAGAAATATTTCCCAAACTCATCCAGTTTCAGTAATTATTTGTGCAAGAGATGAAGCAGCTAATTTGGCTTTAAATCTTCCGGGTGCTTTAGTACAGGAATATAGTACCTCCCATGAGGTAATCGTTGTGGATGATAATTCATTTGATGAGAGTAAATATATAATCGAAGAATTTAAAAAAACATTCAAGCAGTTACAATATGTTGAATTGATGCAGGAAGCCAGGTTTATCCCTGGGAAAAAATTTCCGTTAAGCGTAGGAATAAAGACTGCAAAATATGAGATTGTATTATTGACTGATGCTGACTGCGTTCCGGCTAGCGAGCATTGGATAGAACGAATGCAGGAAGGTTATGGCCCTGAAACTGAGATTGTACTTGGTTATGGGGCTCATCACAAAAAGAAGGGAGTATTCAACAAGCTTGTACGATGGGAAACTTTTCAAACCGGATTACAGTATTTGTCTTATGCACTGGCAGGAAAGCCATACATGGGCGTTGGAAGAAATCTAAGTTATAAAAAATCAGTCTTCTTCCGTCATAAGGGGTTTTCTTCACATAATCATATAGCGAGTGGTGATGATGACCTGTTTATCAATATGGCAGCAACAAAAACCAATACTGAAATTGTAATTGATAAAGATGCATTCACATTATCTGCACCTCCAAAAAATTGGTTTGAGTGGATACGTCAAAAAAATCGCCATTATAGCACAGGAAAATATTATAAAGGGAATCATAAATTTTTACTAGGCCTATATACGGTTACGCATTTTTTATATTATCCTTTGCTTGCGGGAACCATTTTATTTTTCAGATGGGAAGTAGCGCTATTCATTTTCGGAATACGGTTTATTATGCAATCCATTTTTTTTTACAAAACCATGAAAAAGCTTAATGAGAAGGATCTATATCCATGGTTTTTATTCCTGGATATATGGATGTTTTTTTATTACCTTTTATTTTCATTTTCGATTTTTAAAAAGCCTTCGAAGGCCTGGAAGTAAAAACCCCATAGGGGGTGACATTATTATGGCATTCAAATTATGGAAGCACTATTAAAATACTTTACAGGCTTTTCTGAGAGGCAACTAAAACAATTTGGAGCTTTACAAGGTTTATATAAGGATTGGAATGAAAAGATCAATGTCATATCACGTAAGGACATAGAAAATTTTTATGTTCATCATGTATTACATTCACTGGCAATCGCCACACAATTTTCATTCCCAGATGGATACCAGGTCATGGATCTTGGAGCAGGTGGAGGATTTCCCGGAATACCATTGGCAATATTTTTTCCTGGGGTTCATTTTCATATGGTTGACAGCATCAATAAAAAATTGAAAGTAATAAATGAAATATCAGCGGCTATTGGTTTATCAAATGTTACAATTCAACATACCAGGGTTGAAGATATAAAAGATGAGAAGTTTGATGTGGTTATATCCAGGGCAGTAGCGTCATTAAAAGATTTGTATTATTGGAGTAAGCCCCTGTTAAAGAAAAGGCCTGTAAATGAACCAAAAAAAATAAATGGATTGATTTGTTTAAAAGGCGGCGATCTATCTAAGGAAATTGCTGATAGTAATACTCGTCCCCGGATCTGGGAAATAGAAAAGATTTTCGAGGAACCTTTCTTTAAAGACAAGTTTATTTTATATGTAAATAATTAATTTATTCCGTGCCTTCCCTGGCAATTTTGTTCGAGCCAAGCGAGAAAAAGTTTTACCAATTTAGTTGTAATAGATTGTTCTTTCTTTCAACATCTGCCATTCTTCTTGTTGGATCAATCTCTACTTCTTTAAGGTCAGTTAATTTACGTTTGAATTCAACAATATAAGTTGGGTGGGTCCATCTCCATTCTTCATGAACTATAAAGGGTTGATTATTTTCGGCTGGTTTCTCGCTGAACATAAGATTCAATGGAATATAATGCATTTCCCTGGTTCCATCCTTAAATCTCAATTCAAGATCTATTGGCATGGGCATCTGTCCTACTCTTTTCAACCTGATCCTGGAGACGCCATTTTGTTCCCATAAACTATCGATCCCATAATCTATGGTCTTAGTTGTATATACCCAATACTCTTTGTACCAATCCAACATGATACCACTTACATCCTGGGCAACCTTTACAAAATCAGAAGCATTTGGATGCTTAAATCTCCACAACCGGTAATACTCAAGAAGTATCTTATCACGCATTTGATCGCCAACGATATAGCCAAGTTGCTCTAAAAACATTTCTCCTTTTGAATAGGCATTTATGCTGTAACCGAAATTTGTGTTATAGTGATCGGAATGTGTTGATAGAGGCTCTTCAAGTTTTGATTTTTCAAGAAAAAAATAACCTGCATATGCATCAGCGTGATTCAATGGCAATTCCGGCTGATCACCTTGAGCAGATCCTCTGCGCGGAGTACGCTTTCTCCCCATCTCTTCATTGTAATAAGCAGTAACCTCTCCTTCAGCATAACTTGTAAATCCTTCATCCATCCAGGGATACAAACTCTCATTCGTGCCCATCATCATTTGGTACCAGCTATGCATCCACTCATGAAATACGGTGCCAAGGCTGGGGCCTTTTATAAGTGTTGCCATTGGGTATTCCATTCCTCCATCACCACCCTGAATAAATGAATATTGAGGATAAGGATACTTCCCGAATCGTTTTTCCATATATGGCAATACAATTACAACTGCATCTGCTACAAGATCCCAGGCTTTCTGCAAAGAATCTACTTTTTTGTAAACCACATTTAAAGTAATGTTGCCGACTTTCCGAACGAGGTGTCCATATTCCGTGTCTGCAGCCCAGACAAAATCATGTACGTTCTCTCCTACAAAATGCCAGATACGTTTTGGCTGAGAACTATTTTTCAAATCAGTACCAGGTTTATCATATCCCCATCCAATATCCGCAGCATTTTGTATAACCCCAGTTCCAGCAAGTTTATAATTCTTATCAATTTTAATTGTCACATCATAGTCTCCCCAAACTCCGTAAAATTCCCTTGCTACATATGGTGTAGGATGCCAGCCTTCATAATCATATTCACAGAGTTTTGGATACCATTGGCTCATGCTATATCGGACACCTTCTGCGTTATCCCGGCCACTACGCCTTATCTGGAGAGGCACCTGTGCCTCAAACTCCAGTTCGAATGATACGGTGCTTTTTGCGGCAATGGGTTTTGTAAGATCAACTTCCAAAATAGTTTCATGGTATTTTATTGGTTGGTCAACCCCATTCATTTTTAAGGAGATTATTTTTTGGTATCCAGTCTCTAAGGGTGATAGTTTAGATATGCGATCTTTAACCCGGGCATCCCAATCAGGTCTTCCATTCACAAGAATCTTTCCCAATTCCTGGCTGCGTATATCCATCATGCTGTTTGGCTGAAATGCATTCCAATATAAGTGATAGAAAACCTTGTTCAACACATCAGGAGAATTGTTGGTATATACGAGTTTTTGGGTTCCGGTGAGGCGATTTGTATTTATATCCATATCTACATTCATGGTATACTTAACCCGTTGTTGCCAGCGATCAGGCTGAGCTATTCCAAACAGTGAGCAATGCATAGCAAAAAGTGTAAGTATACTGAGTCTTCTCATTTTATGCATTATGATTTTATTGAAGATCGCAAATTTCGTGGAATACAGCTTAGGAAACAAAAAAGTTCTTAGTTCTTTCCAGCCACTACAATCACTATTTCTCCTCTCACATTTTTCTTCTTAAAGTAATCAAGCACTTCCACAAGTGTTCCTCTTTTATTTTCCTCAAACATCTTAGTAAGTTCCCTGCTTACACTACATTGTCTTTCGGGTCCAAAGTACTCAATGAAGTCTGTCAATGTTTTAACCAGTCGCATCGGTGATTCATAAAACACCATTGTTCTTTCTTCTAATGCCAATTTTTTCATCATTGTCTGACGTCCTTTTTTCAAAGGCAGAAACCCTTCAAACACAAAACTGTTTATCGGAAGTCCGCTGTTTACAAGAGCAGGAACGAATGCTGTAGCACCTGGCAGACATTCAACTTTAATCTCGTTTTTTAAACATTCCCTAACCAATAAAAATGCAGGATCGCTGATACCTGGTGTTCCGGCATCTGTCATCAGGGCCATTTTCTTACCTTGTAACATCTGTTCAACCAAATGCTGAAGCACCTTATGCTCATTGAACTGATGATATGGAGTTAGGTCCTTCTGCAGTTTGTAATGATTCAACAACACGGAAGTTGTGCGTGTATCCTCTGCAAGGATAAGGTCAACATTTTTTAATACTTCTATAGCCCGCAAGGTGATATCACCAAGATTACCAATGGGGGAAGGAACTATATATAACATGTCAAATAATCTCAACACTAAACTCTTCCATTACCTGGTTTGCTAATAATTTTTTTGCTGCTTCTTCTGCCACTAAAGAGGCTTGCTCTTTTGTTTCAGCATTTATTTTAAGGACGATGTGTTTCCCAATCCTTACATCTTCCACGTTTTTCAATCCAAGACTCTCAAGCCCACTCATAACAGCCTTACCCTGTGGATCAAGCAATTCTTTTAATGGCATTACTTTAATTTCTGCGGAAAATGTCATGCTATACTTTTTTTGTTAAATAAAGATATGAGAATGTAACTAATGAAGATTACAGGCACAGCAAGCCAATGAAGAAAAATTGCCGCAACAATAGCAATAGCGGCTAAGACCAACTTTGGAAAATTATCTTTTAATGTATAATTTGAAAACTTTAATCCCATAATTGGTATGTCGCTTAACATAAGCCAGCTCAGCAATAAGATCAACGCATACAAAAACCATTTGTTAATGAACAGGTTCCCGATTCCGAAAAACGAGGCATTGTAATGCAGGATCAACGGAAAGGAAGCCACAAGCAAACCTATCGCCGGAGTTGGAACCCCTTTAAAATTATATTGCTGGGATTTATCAATATTGAATTTTGCAAGACGATATGCGGCTGCACAACCAAGTAAAAATGCAGGTAGCAACCAGGTGAAGGAAGTCTCTAACCCATTTTCTTCTCTTGCAAAACTAAATCGCAGTAATTGATAAAGGATTACTGAAGGTGCCACTCCAAAACTAACTACATCAGATAATGAATCCAATTGTTTTCCCATTTCTGATGAAGCATGTAGCCAGCGGGCAACAAAGCCATCAAGAAAATCAACTACAGCAGCAATCCCAATGCAGATCGCCGCCCATGTTAATTTCTCAGGAATATTAAAACTACTGTTATAATCTTCGTTGAGGTATATGATCACAGATTCCGTTTGAAGGGCAAATACAACAGCAAGGCATCCAAAGAATAAATTAAGAAGGGTAATAATATTTGGAATTTGCTTCATGTATAGAAATACAGGTTAAGGTTTAGGTTGCATTATTTTTTCATTAAAGATTCAATCTCTTCAACGGTTATTGGTATGTTTTTCATCAGGTCTTTGTTTCCATTTTTAGTAATCCAGAAGTTGTTTTCAATTCGAACACCCATTCTTTCCTCTTCAATATAAATGCCTGGTTCTATAGTAAATACCATCCCTGCTTTTATAGGTTCTGTTCTCGTGCCGAGGTCATGCACATCAATTCCCAGGTGATGTGAAATGCCATGGTATAAATATTTTCTATAAGCCCGGTTATCAGGATCTTCATTTTTTATTTCTGATTTTCTCAATAATCCGATCTTTTGAAATACTACTGTTGCCTCATCTCCTATTTTTTCTGTGTAATCGATGATGCTGATTCCTGGTTTTAAAATACTTACTGCATATTGGTGCAAGTGCAGACAGGCGTTATAGACTGTTTTTTGGCGACGACCGAATTTTCCATTAACAGGAACAGTTCTTGTCAGATCTGCACAATAGTTTCCATAATTGGCGCCAAAATCCATTAATACCAACTCGCCATCTTTACATTCCTGGTTATTGCTTACATAATGCAATGTTCGCGCGCGGTCACCACTTGCAATAATGCTTCCGTAAGCAGGTCCTGTTGCACGCTGGGTTAAAAACGAATGCCAGATTTCAGCCTCTATCTCATTCTCCATAACTCCGGGCCTGATGAACTCCAACAACCGTCTAAATGTGATATCAGTTATATCGATGGCTTTTTGCATCACTTCAATCTCCAGCAGTGTTTTTATGGCCCTCAATGTTTTTAAAATACCGGCACTACGCCTGTAATTATGTAGAGGATAGCGAAAGCGCATTTCTTTGGCGTACCTATAATCGCGAACCGGAACAAGGTTTGATTTACGATCATTTTCATTGCTGTTAAGGTAAATTGTATCTGCCAGATGGATCCAGGGTTGCAACATTCCATCCAGTATGTCGAGCCATACAATGGTCTTTATTCCTGAAATTGCTTCACCTTCTGTAGCGGTCAATCTATGCCCATCCCACTTTTCTTTCAATTCGTTTGGACGAACCAATACTAATACCTCCTTATATTTTGGATCAGGATTTTCCGGAAATAATATAAGCATTGTTTCCTCTTGCTCAATTCCCGTAAGCCAGTACAAGTCGGAATTTTGTTTAAACGGGTGCAATTGGTCGCCGTTTAAGGGTAATTCATCATTGCTATTAAAGATGGCGATGGAGTTTTTCTCCATATGATCAGTAAAGCGTTTCCTGTTTTCAATGAACATTTCGTGGTTTAATGGAAGATATTTCATGCGTTATAATTTACAATGCAATATACATGAAAACTGTTCACCTTCTCGCTTCGCTCGAAGGGGTTGCCATGGAAGGCACGGAATTATTTTATATTTTTCCGTACCTTCCGTGACAACCTATGTCAAGCGTAGGGAGACATACGCGAAGTGCATAATCAGAATTAATTACCTTTGCACCATCAATCAAAACGATAGCGCTATATGTCAATTCCTTCGATGCTTACCCTTCCAAAAAAAGAATTGATCAATATTGGTTTAAAGGCGGCTGATAATATTCATTACCAGTTATCGCCCGGGGAGTTAACGAAACAATCAGTAAAGCGACGTGAAGGAGTTTTAAATGATACAGGAGCTCTTGTCATTCACACCGGTGAATTTTCAGGCCGCAGTCCTAAAGATAAGTTTATAGTAAAAGATGATATTACTGCCGGTACTGTGCATTGGAATGAATTCAACTTGCCCTTTGATCCAGGCCTTTTTGAACAATTGTATAATAAACTAATGAAATACCTTTCCCGGAAAGAGATCTGGGTACGGGATTGTTTTGCTTGTGCACACCCTGAATATCGCATCGGTATACGGGTAGTCAATGAAAATCCGGCAAGTAACCTTTTCGCATACAATATGTTTCTTAGGCCTAAGGAAGAAGAATTGGATCATTTTAAACCTGACTGGCATCTTATTCATGCACCCGGATTTCATGCAGATCCAAAGGTTGATGGAACCAGGCAGCATAATTTTGCAATCATCCATTTTAAGAAGCGATTGATATTGATAGGCGGATCCGGATACACCGGTGAAATTAAAAAAGGGATCTTCAGTGTATTGAATTATATCCTGCCTCATGATAAAGATGTACTGAGTATGCACTGCTCAGCAAATATGGGTAAGAAAGGTGATACAGCGATATTTTTTGGACTAAGTGGAACCGGCAAAACAACTCTTAGTGCTGATCCTCACAGAAAGCTCATTGGCGATGATGAGCATGGATGGACGAAAGACAAGATCTTTAATTTTGAAGGAGGTTGCTATGCTAAAACCATTGATTTGAGTAAAGAATACGAACCTGAGATCTTTCATGCCATTCGTCCGGGAGCACTTGTGGAGAATGTTACATTCATTGAGGGTACCAATAAAATAGATTTTTCAAGTAAAAAAATCACAGAGAATACCAGGGTAAGCTATCCATTGAATTTTATCAGTAATGCATTGGAGCCATCGATTGGAAATACTCCCAAAAATATTTTCTTTTTAACAGCAGACGCTTATGGGATACTTCCTCCGGTTAGCAAGCTTTCCCGGGGCCAGGCGATGTACCAGTTTATAAGTGGATATACCGCAAAAGTTGCGGGAACAGAGGCCGGAGTTATAGAGCCCAAGCCTGCATTTAGTGCCTGTTTTGGAGCGCCTTTTTTGCCATTGCATCCTGGAACATATGCCGAAATGCTTGGAAAAAAAATGAAACAGCACAATGTAAAGGTATGGATGATCAATACTGGATGGAGTGGCGGACCTTATGGTGTTGGAAGCAGGATGAAATTAAAGTATACAAGAGCTATGATTACTGCTGCATTAGAAGGCTCATTGGAAAAAGTTGAGTTTGAACCACATCCGGTGTTCGGAATGATGATGCCTAAATCATGCCCCGGAGTACCTTCTGCTATATTAAACCCACGAAATACATGGGTCGATAAGAAAAGCTATGATAAAAATGCAAAAGAGCTGGCAAAGAAGTTTAGGAAGAATTTTAAGAAGTACGCTTCAGGAGTTAGCGAGGAAATATTAAATGCAGCGCCATTAATTTAAAAACCAGTTCTAAGAACTTAGAACTGTTTTTTAAAACAAACCAAAGAGTTGTGAGTCGATTTGTGTGATTATCTGGCCAAGGTGCTCATCATTTTCAGCAAACTTATTTTTATCTGCGTTGATTATCAATAATGGCCCTTCATTATAAGTGGAGATCCATTTATTATAAAATTCATTGAGTTTTTTAAGATAATCAAGCCGGATGTTTTCCTCGTACTCCCTTCCGCGCTTTTGAATCTGTGCAACCAGGGTAGGAACAGAAGCATTCAAGTAAATCAAGAGGTCAGGGGGCTTAACCATTGATTTTAAAGTTTCGAAAAAATAATAGTAATTATCAAAATCACGTTTACTCATTAGGCCCATGTCGTGGAGATTCGGAGCAAATATATTAGCATCCTCATAGATCGTTCTATCCTGGATAATGGTTTCAGTACCTCGTTGAATTTCCAATAATTGATTGAGCCTGCTGTTCAGAAAAAATATCTGGAGGTTAAAGCTCCAGCGTGGCATATCCTCGTAAAAATCATTCAGGTAAGGATTGTGGTCAACGTCTTCAAATTGAGGAATCCATTTGTAGTGTTTGCTTAACATTTCAGTTAAGGTAGTTTTGCCGGCTCCTATATTTCCGGCAACAGCTATGTGTTTAGGTTTTTTATTCTTAGCCATAATCCCTACCGAAGTAAGAAGCGTTTTTAAATTATTTTGATTGAATAACGGATAAAACTATTGAAATAAAATCAATTGAAAATTATTAATATAAATTCAGGAGAAATAGTTTAGCCCCATCACCTCCCTGACGGCACGAATAGTGACTTCCGCACTATTACGTGCTTTTTCAGCACCCTGTTCCATTACTTTTTGAAGGTATTTTTCATCTGACAATAATTCCTTTACTTTTTTACGGATAGGGGAAATAAAGAGCACCATGTCTTCAGCCAACTGCTTTTTCATATCCCCATATCGAATAGTACATGTTTCATAATCAGATCTATATTTTTGTATAATCTCCCCATTCGATACAAGTTTCATTAACAGGAATATATTTTCAATATAATCCGGCATTTTAGCATTCATTTCCTTTGGCCCCTCGTCTGTCTTTGTTTTCATCACTTTTTTCCTGATTACTTCGTCCTCGTCAGCAAGATATAAAGTTGCCATCTGGTTCTCACTCTTGCTCATTTTACCTGAACCATTAAGACTTGGAACCTTAACCAGGTCCATACTATAATTAAATGCCATAGGTTCCGGGAATACTTCGCCATAACGATGATTAAAACGATTGGCAAAGGTTCTTGCCATTTCGAGGTGTTGTTCCTGGTCTTTGCCAACGGGTACATACTTTGCACGATGGATCAATATATCTGCTGCCTGTAAGACTGGGTAGGTAAGTAAGCCAGCATTAATATTTTCGGGTTGTAGCCTTATCTTCTCTTTAAAAGTAGCCGTTTTTTCCAGTTCGCCTTTATAAGCTAGCATATTCAGGTAGAGATATAGTTCCCCGGTTTCATAGATATGGCTTTGACAATATAAGGCTACTTTATCCGGATCAAGACCACATGCTATATTCTCGGCTAAAACCCTGTAAACAGTAGATTTAAGAGAACTGGTATCCGGATGGGTCGTTAGTGAATGAAGGTCTGCCACCATAAAATAACACTCAAAATCATCCTGCATACGAACATAGTTCCTTATTGCACCAAAGTAATTACCCAGGTGCAAAAATCCGGTTGGCCGAATGCCACTCATCACTATCTCTTTATTGCTTCTCATAAAGAGGGCAAAGTTAAAGTAATTTGTGATTTGGGAAGAACAGCTATACCTTATCCTAGTAAATCCAAAGTCTAGCTTTGGATTTACTAGGATAGTATGTATCTTTTTATTCGGGGTGGATCTTTTACTAACCTTTATCATTTTGTCTCGATCCTATTGCGGAAAATTAAATAAACTTCACTCCAAAACCACCCTCCTGTCTTTTGGATATTTAACTCCATAACTTATTGATAATTTCTTTTCCTGCCCTGGAGCCAATGTAATTACCCACG